>JBIKZR010000060.1:0-8662 GCA_044354635.1 Crocinitomicaceae bacterium
AAATGAATTCATTTACTTGCTTATTCATTTATTTCTCAATTTATTCTTGAATTATCTAAACTATTTAGTTAACTTAAGTATAAAAACCAATTTTATGCGATTAATTAAACCGGACAACTACCTACCTCAAGAGATTTATATTTCTAAAATTGCCGCTGCTTTATCCCATCCTTTTCGGCGAAGAATAATTGAATTTATTATGACTGGTGAAGTATGCACAAGAACAGAAATTTTATCTCGCTCCAAGCTTAGTAAAGTAGCAGTATACGATCATGTTCAAATACTAATAAATGCCGATTTAATCCGAAAAGTGTATCATGTACATTTTGAGGTGCTTCAATTGAACTTTACTGCCTTGTCAGAAATGAGAGGCTATTTAGATGAAATTTGTGAAAGTTGAAAAAAGTGAAATTGCTTAACAAGCATAAAATATTAATAACGGTGAGTAATTTAACCGGATTAAACTTTTAAAAACAGCGTTGGATTAGCCCTTTTTTCAATCCTAACGAGATAAGTTACTTGACTGTCATTACAACTCTGAATCCAATACAAGGATGTGGATCAGTTATCCCAGCGTACGGATCCGAGCCAAGTATTTTTATTTCTTCTGCTGTATTCATCCATCCGCCGCCTGCTGTTCCAGCAGATCTTGTTGTTGTGCCGACATTTACCATTTCGGCAACATTCCCACTCATGTTGTAAAGTCCAAAATCATTTGGAAAATATGAATCAACACGAACAGTGTAAAACCCTCCGTCAGCTTTGTAACTTATTGAATCTGAACCTTCAAATGGCTTGTAATTGGCTAAATAGCATCCTTCACTGTTTTGCGTTTGTTCTCCTTCCCAAGGATACACCTTGTTTTTTCCTTCAATAGATGCTGCCATCACCCATTCCTCGCGCATCGGTATTCGTACATCGTTGTAAAAGTTCCGTTTTTTTTCTTCTACCACTTTATCTAATTCCTGAGAAAACCATTTACAATACATTTCAGCTCCTTCGCGACTAATATTTACTACAGGAAAATGGTTGTATGCAAAGTGAGAGAAATAATGTTCCTTCATTTGGCTGTTTTGTCCTTTTGATAGGATCCACTGGTTTTGATCTGGTTTTGCTTTCAAAAAATCATCTTTTCGACCTTGCAGTAGTAAATCAAAAAGAAACGTTCGGTATTCTAGGTTGGAAACTTCGGTTTTTTGAATCAAAAAAGTTTGAACAGATGTCATTTCTCCTAGATAATCAAACGAACCGCTTAATAAGAAAGTATAAATTTTTCTGTCAAATTTCTCTAATGCTTTCAACATTGCTTTTTTCCGCTTGTTGTTTGCCTTAATTTCCTCCTCCGTTAATTTTGGAAAAACATATTCATCACTGAATATTGGGATATGTGACTTTATGAAACCTCTATTTTCTTTCACGTTCAACGTATCAGTTGTTGCTACCGAAAACTGATTTGCTTCCGGAAAAATGTGTGTAAAGTTTGGCAATAATTCAACTAATTTAAATGCAGGATCAGTTAATTGACCTACACTATTTTCTATTATTTCTGAATTCTTCTTCTTTTCTGCTGGAACATTTGATGAAAATTTAGAAGTTGATTTATTGTTTATTTGGCTATTCGAAAAAAATAACGCAACTATTAAAGTACTTACTGCTACTATCATTAGGATTAATTTTTTGGTTAATAAAAAGGAAACTTTCTCACCTTTCATTTTAATAGAATTAGTTTCTATTGCTGTTAAAAAATGTTCCTTTGCCCTACTAAAAGTGACAACAGGATTTTGTTCCTTTGCATGACGAAACAACTCGTCGAGGTATTTTTGCTTATCCATGTTTTACTTCTTTTTTAAGTGAAGAATCGTATGTAAGGATTTCTATCAGTTTTTCTCTTCCACGCTTGAGTCGCTGTTTTACGGCTGATTCAGAGGCGTTTTGAATGTGTGTAATTTCCTTAATACTGAAACCCGATATCTCGAATAGGATAATACATTCTCTTTGATCTTCTGACAATTGTGCCACTGCTTGATGTAAAAAATGGACATCTGCATCCTCTTGAGGATTAGCATTCAAATCTTGAATCGATTGAATTTCATCTTCTTTCTGAAAACGCTTTTCTTTCTTCTTTTTATATTGATTACGTAATAATCGAACACTTATTCCGAAAAGAAAGGATAAAAAAGCTTCTTTTGATTTAAGTGTCTCGAATTTTTCAAACGCAACAAGAAGGGTGTCATTCATTAAATCCCTAAAGTCCATATCTCCATAAACTCTTGCTCTGCAGAAGCGTTCAAACCTATCGTGAATCGGTTCATAAAGTTTAAGGAAATCTGCTTGTTTTGTTTGTTTCATTCTAACAGTGCAAAATACGTGTTCTTCTTGTAAGTGTCGCAAGTCACAGAAAAGTTACAACAGAATTCCTAAGTAAATATTATATAGATAAAAAGCAAAGCATAAAAAAAGTGTTTTAAAATTTTAAAAATGGAACTTTGGCAAAGTGAAGTAACAAGATTTTAACAGGATAACCCGTTAACCCTTGTAAAATCTGCCCATCAACCAAGTCGCTAAATTAATTTTGACTTTGTTTTAATAATCGAACTCAGGTAAATAATGCAAAGTAAGGTAATTTGAACAAAATAAATCCGTCGTTTGTTTGTTTACAAAACAATAAGCAATAAATTTGCTTACAGACAATTCGTATGGCAGAATATAAAGCAGGACCCAAATTAGAGCAAATCGATATCCCATCCGATTTACGTTCAAAATTCACGATAGAAGACCTTCCTGAAATTTCAGATGAGGTAAGACAATACATTGTAGATGTAATTTCCGAGATTGGGAATAGCCATTTTGGTGCTAGTTTAGGTGTTGTTGAATTGACGGTTGCTTTGCATTACGTTTTCAATACGCCATATGATCAATTGGTTTGGGACGTTGGGCACCAAGCTTACGGACACAAAATTTTAACCGGAAGAAGAGAACGTTTTCATACCAATCGTTTGAAAGGCGGGATTTCTGGGTTTCCAAAACGTTCAGAAAGTGAATTTGATACCTTTGGTGTTGGCCATTCTTCCACATCGATTTCGGCCGCTTTAGGAATGGCTGTCGCAAGCAAATACAAAGGGGAAAAAGACCGTCAGCATATCGCAGTTATTGGAGATGGCGCTATGACGGCTGGATTAGCATTCGAAGGGATGAATCATGCAGGATTTGAAAAAGACGCGAATTTATTAGTGATTTTGAATGACAATTGCATGTCGATTGATCCTAATGTTGGTGCATTGAAAGAATACTTGACAGATATTACAACTTCACATACTTACAATAAAGTAAAAGATGAGGTTTGGAAATTATTGGGAAAAGTATCCAAGTTTGGGCCGGATGCGCAAACCGTTGCTTCTAAAATTTCACAAGCATTAAAAGGTTCCTTATTAAAACAAAGTAATCTGTTCGAATCTCTAAACTTCCGCTATTTCGGTCCGGTTGATGGTCACGACGTTATTGGATTGGCAAAAGTATTGGAAGATTTAAAAGATATTCCAGGCCCTAAAATCTTGCATTGTATAACAAGAAAAGGGGCTAAATATAAATATTCTGAAGAAGGAAATCCAACAAAATGGCATGCGCCGGGTGTTTTTAATAAAGAAACAGGCGAAATAGTTAAGATTGTTCCTAAATCTCCACAACCTCCAAAATACCAAGATGTTTTTGGCCATACGGTTGTCGAATTAGCAGAAAAAAACGAAAAAATAATGGGAATTACGCCAGCGATGCCATCTGGGTGTTCCTTGAATATAATGATGCAGGCAATGCCAGATCGTGCATTTGATGTTGGAATTGCTGAGCAACATGCCGTTACTTTCTCTGCGGGTTTAGCAACCCAAGGGCTTGTGCCATTTTGTAATATTTATTCTTCGTTCATGCAGCGTGCTTATGATCAAGTTTTGCACGACGTTGCGATACAAAATTTGAATGTTGTATTTTGCTTGGATCGTGGCGGATTGGTAGGGGCAGACGGAGCAACGCATCACGGTGCATACGATCTTGTTTACATGCGAAGCATTCCGAATATGGTTGTTTCCGCGCCAATGAATGAAGCAGAATTGCGCAATTTGATGTTCACTGCACAACAGGAAAACATGGGCCCTTTTTCGATTCGCTATCCGAGAGGAAATGGTGTGATGACAGAATGGAAAACGCCATTCAAGGCTATTAAGGTGGGAACAGGAAGAAAAGTTACCAATGGAGAGGAAATTGCTATTCTAACGATTGGACATCCGGGAAATTTTGCCCAGGAAGCAATTCATACCTTAAAAGAATTAGGCGCTTCCGTTGCACATTACGATATGCGGTTTGTGAAGCCGATTGATGAAGTAATGTTGCACGAAGTTTTCTCCAAATTCAAAAAAGTAATAACAGTAGAGGATGGTTGTATTATGGGTGGATTTGGATCTGCCGTGATTGAATTTATGGTTGATCAAAAATATGCTTCTGAAGTTGTTCGTTTAGGAATTCCGGATCAATACATTCACCATGGAACACAAGAAGAATTGTGGGCAGATTGTGGATTTGACGCTGAGGCGATTCTTTCAACGGTTAAAAAAATGTTAAGTATAGATGCTTCATCCGTAAATTTTGTGGAACAAGCAGTATAATCCCAACGACACATTCTAGTGTTTTTTATCCTAGGCTTCTTAAAGTTAAAAAATGATTTAATTGGTTGTTTTATTAAATAATTTATATTTTTAACGGAATTTAAACTCGAAAAATATGAAAAAGTTAATTGTTTTAAGTCTAGCTGCCATTGCTCTTATGGCAAATTTATCTTCTTGTAAAAAAGGAGAAAACGATCCGTTTTTATCCTTAAAATCTAGAAAAGCTAGGGTTGTTGGGGAATGGACTGTTACTAAGGAAGACGGTACAAACCAGGATATTTCAAAGATTTCTTTCGGTGGTGTTTCTGTTACAACTACAATAAATGAAACGATCACGTACAATGGAACGCTTTATACTTCAAAAAGTGTAACAACAAGTAGTGCAGGTGGAAATCCGCAAAATAGCACTTATACAGATGTATACACACAAAGCTATACATTTGATAAGGATGGAACTTTCAGTTTAGAAACTGTTTATACTGGACAGAATTACACGGAAAAAATAGAAGGTACTTGGGCATTTGTTGGTAAAAGTAAAACGGCTGAATTGAAGAACAAGGAAGCGATTGCACTTTCCATTACCAAATATTCGGACATCGACAATGGTGTAACTACCACGTATAGCTCAACTGGATTCGATGATTCCATTATTATAGCGATTGATCGCTTGAAAAATAAGGAAATGGTATTTATTCAAGAATCTACCTATTCAGAACCAAATGGGGATACAGGTTATTCTTCTTTGACTACAACATTAACAGCGAAGTAAATAAGGAATAAATAAGGATTTTAGAAGGAAAGGAGGATATTGTCCTCCTTTTTTTATGCCTAAATATTTACAGAAGAAATAAAAAATAAAAAATAAAAAAACAGAATTTATGCAATCTTTCCTTTTATTTTATTCATTGCACAACCGTCACAACTCTCTCCTTTATGCAGAAAGCTCTTGAAAATTCGCTTAATAATATATGCAAAGGCGAGTGATACAGTTATAAATACGAGTATAATTTGCATGCTTTCTTAAATTAATAAAAGATAAGTAATCCAAGCGCCAAAATAAGCTAAAACGCCCATAAATAGAAGTTGAATAAGCGGCCATTTCCAACTACTTGTCTCTCTTCTCACTACAGCTAAAGTTGCCATACATTGCATTGCGAAAACATAAAACACCATAAGGGAAGTTCCAGAGGCAATAGTATAAATTTTTGTGCCATCTTTTTTCGTTTCTGCACGCATACGATCAATTAAGCGTTTATTTCCGCCGCCATCTTCCTGAACGGCGTAAATAGTTGCGAGTGAGCCAACAAATACTTCTCTAGCAGCGAAAGAGGTAATCAATGAAATCCCAATTTTCCAGTCGTAACCCAAGGGTTGAATAAGCGGTTCAATTGTTTTTCCAAGAATTCCAATAAACGAATTTTCCAGCTTTGCGGAAGAAATCATGCGTGCAGTAGCATCTTCATTTAAGTGTTGTCGTTTGGCACTTGTTTCAGCGTTTATTGCCGCTTTCTCCATTTTATTCGAAGGCCCAAAGGTTGCCATTGCCCATAAAACAATAGAGATTGCTAAAATTATTTTTCCGGCATCTCCGACAAATAGTTTTACTTTTTCTAAAACAGTTATCCCAACATTTCCCCATCGAGGAGATTTGTAAGACGGTAATTCCAACAATAAAAAACCTTTTTCTTTTGTTTTAATTAGGAATTTCAAAAATGCAGCGATTGTCAAGGCAGAAACCAAACCAAGAGCATATAACCCAAACAATACCAATCCTTGTAAGTTAAATACACCAAGAATTCGTTCATTTGGAATAACCAATGCGATCAGTAACGTGTAAACCGGAATGCGTGCACTGCAACTCATCAAAGGAGCAACTAAAACGGTAATCATTCTCTCTTTCCAGTCTGAAATGGTTCTAGCAGCCATTATTCCCGGAATAGCGCAAGCCACGCTAGAAATAAGAGGAACAACACTTTTACCATTTAACCCCAATGGCCGCATAATTCGATCCATAATAAAAACAACGCGCGCCAAATAGCCAGTTTCCTCCAAAAGTGCAATAAAGAAAAAGAGTAGGGCAATTTGCGGCACAAAAATAACTACTCCACCAATTCCAGGAACAATGCCTTGGCTGATTAAATCGGAGAATAATCCAGTAGGTAAGATTTCAGAAAGCCACCCGCTAAAATTAGAGAATGTGGTATCGATAAAATCCATTGGAATGGCAGCAAACGCATAAATGAATTGAAAGATAAGAAGTAAAATTCCAGCAAAAATGCAGTATCCAAAAATTGGATGCACTAGAATTCTATCTATTTTGCTCGTCCTGGATTCTTCTTGAATTGCTGATTTTTTTTCGATTCGTTTTATTACGTTACCAATTAAACTAAAGCGATCGTTTGCTTCCTTTTCTTGGCACAATAAATCGTCTACACTGCAGATTTTTGAATCCGGCAGGAAAGGAACAAGTTTAATTTCATTTGGGACTTCTTGAATGGCGCGAAGCAAGCGCTCTTTACCAATTCCAATCCTTGCCGTCGTTTCAACTATTTGCGTGCCAGGAAAAACCTTCTGTAGTGCTTCCGTTGAAATTATTTTCCCTTGTTTGTGCGCAATATCCGACATGTTCAAAACCAAAATAATTGGTATTTTCAAATCGTATAATTGCGTAAAAAGGAATAAGTTTCTTTCCAGATTGGATGCGTCTACAATTACAATTGCACAATCTGGGAAATCTATATGCTTTGAATCCGATAAAACGTCGTAAACAACGCGCTCGTCTTTTGATCTTGGATAAATACTATATGTTCCTGGGAAATCGATTATCGAATGGGAATCTCCACCAACAATAATTTCTCCGTACTTCTTTTCAACTGTTACACCAGGAAAATTCCCTACCTGCTGCCGAAGTCCGGTCAACAGATTAAATACGGAACTTTTTCCGGTATTGGGATTTCCTAAAAGTGCAATTTTCATGTATTCTAAATAATTCGTCTGCCAGTTTGAAACCAACACAAATGCAGGTAATTTTTTATTTATATTTCCTCTACTTCAATCAATTTTGCTTCATCCAAGCGCAAAGATAAAACATAGCCTTGCACGTCAATCGCAATTGGATCGCCAAAAGGCGCTTTAAACAGTATGCATATTTCCTTTCCAACCACCAAGCCCATTTCCAATAGCTTAGGTTTCAATGTTGATTCCTGAATGTGAGAAACCTTGACTTGTTTCCCAGAAATAATAGTTGAAAGCAACTTGCTCATAGTTAATTTATTCTCGTAAAATTAGTGCTTTAATACCTATTTATGCGTACCACTTTTAAGGTATTCTTTCCTGTAAAACTAATTTCCTCCGGTCATTTATTCTTCATGACCAATCTTGCCGTTTGTCTGGTTTTTTGGGTAACGAGAATTTCTTTTCCTTCTGAAACCCGTTGCAGCGTTTCTTGATCAAAATGGCGAATGGTTACTAATTCCAACCCTTCGTTGTAGCGAACTTCGTATGTATCCTTGAAGATTTCAATAATCTGCAAAGGATCAATTTTTTCACGATCCACAAGGATTGAAAAATTAACCGCGGAATTTTGCATGAGATTAATCTTGGCATTCACCAACGCTAAACGCATAAAAATATCGCTTAAATGTTCTTCTACAATGAAGGAAAAATCCTTTGTAGTGAAAGAAAAAAGTACTTGATTCAATTTAAAAATGAACGATGGAACCAAGTGGTCATTTTCTGTGGATGCCTGAATTATCGTGCCTTCCGCTGTTGGATCCAAGAAGGATTTTACATACAATGAGATGCCTTTGTTCTGCAATGGTTGAATCGTTTTTGGATGAATCACCGAAGCGCCATAATACGAAAGTTCTATAGCTTCTTTGAAGGAAATACGGTCTAATTTCACCGTATTATCAAACCATTTTGGATCGGCGTTTAACATTCCTGGAACATCTTTCCAAATGGTCACACTTTCTGCGTTGGTGCAGTAGGCAAAAATTCCAGCGGAATAA
>JBIKZR010000346.1:0-2838 GCA_044354635.1 Crocinitomicaceae bacterium
GAAATTATGATGCAATTGGCTGGAGGAACGCCAGAACAAAAAGCGATGGCGCAAGATGCTCTAAATCGTTTTTGGTGGCCTTCACTGATGATGTTTGGTCCAAACGATGCGGAATCAAAACACACTGCTCAATCAGTGAAGTGGAAAATAAAACGCCATACAAACGATGAGTTACGCCAGCAATTTGTAGATGTAACCGTTCCTCAGGCAGAAATGATTGGTTTAACAATTCCAGATAAAGACTTGAAATTTAATACAGAAACAGGACATTATTCTTACGGTGAAATAGACTGGACTGAGTTTTGGGAAGTTGTGAAAGGAAACGGCCCATGCAATAAAGAACGTGTGGATGCGCGCCGAAAAGCAAAAGAGAATGGCGAATGGGTGCGGGAAGCAGCAAATGCATTTGCCCTGAAAAGAGCGCTTAAAAAAAGTGCATAGTTTGTTTTTTGTTTAAAAATTACACCGAAATAGATTTTAAAAATAGTTACTATGTCAAAAAATGAATGGCCACTTTGGGAGGTTTTTATCCGAAGTAAGCAAGGTTTAAGTCATAAGCATGTTGGAAGTTTACGCGCAGCAGATGCAGAAATGGCAGTTGAAAATGCACGCGACGTTTATACACGCAGATCAGAAGGAATTAGTATTTGGGTAATCGAATCAAAAGATGTTTATGCTTCAGATCCTACTGAAGCCGATTCACTATTTGAACCAGCAGACTCTAAAGTTTATCGTCATCCGACATTTTACGATGTTCCAGACGGTATTTCACACATGTAGAAAGTATAAAATGAATACACTTTTTGAATATACCATCCGTCTTGCAGACGATAGTTTGATTCTTGGACATCGCATGTCAGAATGGTGCGGACACGGCCCGATTTTAGAAGAAGATATTGCACTTACGAATATCGCTTTGGATCTTGTTGGCCAGGCAACCAGCCTTTTGGCATACGCAGGCGAAGCGGAAGGAAAAGAAAGAGATGCGGATGCTTTGGCATTTTTACGATTCGACCGGGAATATAAAAACGCTTTGCTAGTAGAACAACCAAATGGTGATTTTGGCATGACGATGATGCGCCAGTTTTTGTTTGACGCATTCCGGAAGCCTTTGTTCGAGCGTTTGCAACATTCATCCGATAAACAATTGGCAGCAATTGCAGAAAAATCTTTGAAAGAAACAAAATACCATTTGAAACATTCTTCAGAATGGGTAATACGATTAGGTGATGGAACGGAAGAATCAAATCGCCGAATTCAAGATGCATTAAATACACTTTGGCGATATACGCCAGATTTATTTTATGCAGATGAGGTGGATCAAGAAATGCAACAGCAGGGAATTTCTCCAGATATGGCAGCTGTATACGCAGATTGGAATGCAACCGTTCAACACGTTTTTCAGGAAGCTACTATTGAAATCCCTGCGAATAATTGGAAACAAACTGGCGGACGAAAAGGTTTGCATTCTGAACACATGGGACATATTTTAGCGGAATTACAATACATGCAGCGTGCTTATCCGAATATGGAATGGTAACAGATAAAGACATTTGGGAATACCTGGAAGAAGTTTCCGATCCGGAGATTCCAGTATTATCCATTGTCGATCTTGGTGTTGTACGTGCTGTAAAATTAGACGATGAAAATTGCCATGTTACCATTACGCCAACGTATAGCGGCTGCCCTGCAATGAAAATGATCGAAGTGCAAATCATTGAAAAACTGCACGAAAAAGGCCTAAAAAAGGTGTCCGTTGACTTAGTACTTTCTCCTGCATGGACAACAGATTGGTTATCGGAAAGTGGAAGGAATAAATTGCGGGAATATGGAATTGCGCCGCCTGAGAACGAAGTCGACAAAAGTGTATTATTCGCTGAACCGACGGTTGTTCCTTGTCCAAAATGCCATTCAAAAAGCACTAAAATGGTCAGTCAATTCGGAAGTACAGCATGCAAAGCACATTATACGTGTAACGATTGTCTGGAGCCGTTTGATTATTTTAAGTGTTTAAAATAGCATGCTTGCGTAAGCGGTTTTTTTGAAACTCCCTACAATTATAAAACTTCTAGTAATTTAACATCGAAAATTAACACAGAATTTGGCGGTATTCCGCTTGTTCCAGATTTTCCATAAGCCAAAGCGGACGGTAGCAATAATTTACCATTTCCACCTTCTTTAAAATAGGGAATTCCTTCCGTCCAACCTTTTATTACACCATTTAGATTAAAGGAAATTCCCTGCGCATCACTTTCGTCAAAAACTACGCCGTCTGTAAAATAACCCTTGTAGGAAACTTTCACATACGAATTCGAATTACACGGTAACCCTGTTCCTGGATTTTCAATCACGTAATACAGTCCGCTTGCAGTTTTTTGCGCTGTTAAACCATTTTCCTGAATGTATTGTTGGAGAATTGCATCGTCAGTTTGTGCCTGCTTTTCTGCTTTTTTTGCAGTACAAGAAACGAAAACAAGAAGCAGTAATAGAGCTGGAATTAAACGTTTAATAGGATGTGTCATCTTTGGAAATCTTAGTTTAAAAAAAACGCCTTCCGAAAAAAGCGTTTTAAAAATAGCGTTTATTATTTGAACGACTAGTTTTTATCCTAAAAATGGATATTTATAATCTGTTGGTGGAACAAATGTTTCCTTAATTGTTCTAGCCGCAACCCAGCGCATTAAATTCATTGCTGCACCTGCTTTGTCGTTTGTGCCAGAACCTCTAGCTCCGCCAAATGGCTGCTGTCCGACAACCGCACCTGTTGGCTTATCGTTTATATAAAAATTACCTGCAGCGTTTTCAAGACGTTTTGTTGCAAGATTTATGGCGTAGCGA
>JBIKZR010000061.1:0-8639 GCA_044354635.1 Crocinitomicaceae bacterium
AAATCGCTTCGGGAATCCAGACACACTAATCATCGATCCATCCATCAAATACGATTTGGTGGTCAACACGCTTCCAAAAATTGAAAAGAAAAATATTGTTCTTCAGCGAAATATTCACAATACAATTGCGGTGGATGCACCGCAAGGATTCATTAAGGTGCGTTACATCAATGCTGCCAAACAATATAATTTAGAAGCACGAATAATGCAAAATGATAATCCTGCAACAATCAATGTACAAAAGGTAAATAATACAGATAAATACCTTATTGGAAAATATGATCTTGAAATACTTACACTACCACGGACAAATGTTCAAGTAGAAGTCTCTCAAAGCAGCACGATTCATGTGGATATTCCTGCACCGGGAATTTTTAACTACCGTTCCTTTAACACGCTAGTAGCGCAACTATTTGTTTTTCGGGAAAATGGCAGCGTTGAGTGGGTTTGTAATTTGGATGAAAGTTTTAGAAACGGCAGTTTGTTTTTGCAACCAGGTAACTACAAATTAGTATACCGACCAAAGCAGCTGAGGTCTTCAGCCTATACAGTGGAAAAAATATTTAGAATTAACTCAAATAAAACAACAACAATAAATTTATAACGATGGTAGAATTTGAAATCTTTGGAAATAAAGATACGCGTTCAGGGTTTGGTGAAGGCTTAGCGGAATTAGGTCGAACAAACGAAAATGTTGTTGCCCTTTGTGCAGACCTTACTGGTTCATTAAAAATGGATACTTTCTTGAAGGAAAATCCAGAACGCTTTTTTCAAGTTGGAATTGCGGAAGCAAATATGATGGGCATGGCAGCAGGTATGACGATTGGCGGAAAAATTCCATATACTGGAACATTTGCAAATTTTTCGACAGGTCGCGTATACGATCAAATTCGACAATCCATCGCTTATTCGCAGAAAAACGTCAAAATTTGTGCTTCTCATGCTGGATTAACCTTGGGTGAGGATGGCGCAACACATCAAATACTGGAAGATATTGGAATGATGAAAATGTTGCCAAATATGACGGTAATTGTTCCATGCGATTTCAACCAGACAAAACAAGCAACCATTGCAATTTCGAAGCATGTTGGTCCAGTTTATTTGCGATTTGGAAGACCTGTAATGCCAATATTTGTGAAGCCAGATGCAGAATTCATAATCGGAAAAGCGGATGTGTTAACGGAAGGAACGGATGTGACAATTATTGCTTGTGGTCATTTAGTGTGGAAATCTATTGAAGCTGCAAAAATTCTAACGGAGAAAGGTATTTCTGTTGAACTGATAAATATGCATACGATTAAACCTTTGGACGAAGAAGCAATTTTAAAATCTGTTCGTAAAACAAAATGTATTGTTACCGCTGAAGAACACATGGCAAATGGCGGATTAGGTGACTCTGTAGCACAAGTTTTATCTAAAAACTTCCCTGCTCCACAAGAATACGTTGCTGTGAATGATTCTTTCGGAGAAAGCGGAACGCCAATGGAATTGATGACAAAATACCATATTGACACACAAGATGTTGTCGATGCTGCTTTGAAAGCTATCGGTCGAAAAGGATAAAAAACTAAGGAACAAAAATTTAAAACCGTTGACTCCGATACTAATCGTTCAGCGGTTTTTTTAATTTACTGGAGATGGAACGAGAAAGAAGTTTTATGCAACACACGGCTCAAACAAACCAACATCCCTACCTCGTTGATGTGGAGCGCGCGGAAGGCTTGTATATTTATGATAAATCCGGAAAAGCATACATGGATATGATTGCTGGAGTTGCCGTGAATAATATTGGCCACAACCATCCTAAAATTATACATGCTTTAAAATCACAAATTGACAAGCATTCACATGTTATGGTTTATGGTGAATTTATTCAGGATGAGCCATTAAAATTCACAGAAAAGCTGGTTTCTCTTTTACCAAAAAAATTGAACTGTGTGTATTCTGTAAATTCCGGAACAGAAGCAATTGAAGCGGCATTAAAATTAGGAAAAAGAGTCACTGGAAGAACTGAGTTGGTTTCATTCAGAGGATCGTATCATGGAAGTACACATGGCGCGATGAGTGTCTCTGGAAATGAAGCGAAAAAACAAGCGTTCCGACCATTATTGCCAGATATTCGATTCATTCAACATAATTCAACCGCTGATTTAAATCAAATTAGCACAAAAACGGCCGCAGTAATTATAGAAACCGTTCAAGGTGACGCAGGCGTTCGAATTCCAACAAAAGATTTTTTAATGGAATTGAGAAAACGCTGTACCGATGTTGGAGCGCTTTTGATTTTCGATGAAATTCAGTGTGGAATGGGTAGAACCGGGAAGGTTTTTGCTTTTGAACATTTTGGGATTGTTCCAGATATTCTTGTTCTTGGAAAGGCACTTGGTGGAGGAATGCCAATTGGAGCGCTAGTTTCATCGCATGAAAACCTTTGGGAATTCACGCACAACCCAATGCTTGGACACATAACCACATTTGGCGGTCATCCAATAATTTCTGCTGCGGCAAATGCTTTTTTAGAAGTGCTAACGTCTGAAATCGACTTAAGTGAAGTTGAAAGACTGGGCGCGCTGCTGGAATCAATCGTTGGATCCGATCCAGAAATAATTGAAATACGCAGAATCGGGATGCTTTTTGCTTTTGATATGGTTTCTTTTGAGCGGGTAGAAAAAGTAGTGAAACGCTGTCTTGAAAAGGGACTAATTAGTTTTTGGTTTTTATCGCACCCCTATAGTTTTAGACTTTCACCGCCATTGTCAATTACCGAAAGTGAAATTCAAAAAGCAGGTAAAATTATCTTGGAAGCAATTTCTGAGACGCGGTAATATGAAAAATCTGAACTGCTGACTAATCCAACAGTTAGTAGCTACACATCTCTAAATGTCTTTCAACAAAAAATTGATATTGGAAAATCGATCCCGAATATTTTTTATGTTTTCTCTAAAGTATTCTTCTCGTTTGCGTTTTCTGTATTTCTTGGAAGTGGCACCAAAACTCAAGGCTCCTAAAACTGCAATTACAACAGGTAGTTTTGGATTCAAATCCGGATCAATTTCTTCAATATCACTTACGTGAAGGAGAAGTTCTTCATTCAAATCCAAGTCGATTAAACTTTCTTTCAAATCTTTGGAATAATGCGCAAATCGCTCCAAGGATTCCTGTTCCAAATCTTTGGATTTTAGAATTTTATCTGCTTGAAACTGAACATCTCTTAGTTGAAGAAAAAGGTTGTCGAAACTCATTACTGTGCGCTATTTATAATCAAAAGTAATGAAATTATCTCACTTTATTACCGCTGGCAAATCGTTAATTTTAGCGGAAGGCACAAACAATATGGAACTTGTATTTACGCAATGGCGTGTATTTTTATCTGTAAATCGTTCTCCTTCAAAAACATGTCCCAAATGACCGTTACAATTTGCGCAAATAATTTCCACACGACTTCCATCTGCGTCTGGCACACGTTTTACTGCTCCTTCGATTTCCATATCAAAGCTTGGCCATCCGCAATGTCCATCAAATTTATCATCCGAACGGTACAATGGATTATTACAACGGCGACAAACATACAATCCGTTTTCTGTTTTTTGGTAGTAATCGCCGGTGAATGGTCGGTCAGTTCCTTTATATTCAATGACACGCACTTGGTCTGGCGTCAAAGGATTGTATTTTTTTGTGGTATCCATATTTTTTTCGGTTTTCAATGAAGAATTAACGTTTTGAGCTTGACACGAATTTAATACAGTAGACAGCGCAATAGCGCAGAAAATAAAAATGCCGGAATAAAGGATCTTTTTCATATTCGTGTTTAGTAAAGAAACAAAACAAACCTTTTTTTGTGCTGACTTTGGTTGAATTAATTTCGTATTTCTTTTTTTAAAAGATCTAGAAAACGATTTAAAACGCTCTGGAACTTCCCCAATTGTGCATCCGTAATGCAATAAGGGGGATTGATGAAAATAATATTTCCGAGGGGACGAACCAACAAACCATTTTCCAGAAAAAACGCATATGCCTTATCGCGAATAGTTGAAAAATAGGTATTCCCTTCCCCTGTTTCGAGTTCAATTGCCAGAATTGTTCCTAAAACACGTGCTTCTTTCACAAAAGGATGCTGTTCAATTTGTACTTTAAACAGACAATGTGAAGACTCAATTCGTTGAATATTTTCCCATGTTTCGTTCTTCTCAAAAATGTCCAAACTTGCACATGCCGCAGCGCATGCCAATGGGTTTCCAGTAAAGGAATGTCCGTGCAACAAGGCTTTCAATTTATCATCCGATAAAAATGCCTTGTAAATTTGATGTGTAGAAACAGTTAAACCCAAAGGTAAAACTCCGCCAGTCAATCCTTTGGATAAACAGATAATATCTGGTTTCACATTGCTATGGTGCATTGCGAAATATTTACCCGTTCTTCCCCAAGCAGTCATTACCTCATCAAAAATCACTAAAACACCATTTTCTTTGGCTAGAACAACCAACTTTTCTAGAAACGAAACATTGTACATACGCATCCCTGCGGATCCTTGTACCAAAGGTTCTACAATTAAACCTGCAAATTCATTTGTTTTAAAGAGCACTTCTGCTTTTTCCAAAAGTAAATCTTCATTTTCAAGCGTTGGGAATTCCAAAAAATCAACGTTAAAGAAAAAAGGCTCGAATGGCGCATTGAAATAACCGCGTTGACCAACCGACATCGCGCCAAATGTATCTCCGTGGTAGGCGCCATCTAGGGCTAGAATTCGCGTTTTTGGCGTTCCACTGTTCGACCAATATTGAAAAACCATTTTCAAGGCAACTTCCACTGCAGTTGAACCATTATCACTAAAAAACACCTTTTGGAAAGCATCGGGCAACAAGGCAGTAATCCGTTCTGCCAATTCTGCTGCCTTTGGATGGGTAACTCCTGCAAATATGACGTGATCAATTTTAGAAAATTGATCAGAAATTGCCTTTCCGATATGCTCATTTCCATGTCCGTGAACATTCACCCACCAAGATGAATTGCAATCAATATATTCTGTTTCATCTGCGGCATACAAAACAGCATCCTTTGCACGTATAATTTCCAATGGTTGCGGTGCGGTTTGCATTTGCGTAAATGGATGCCAAACGTGCTGTTGATCTTTTCTTAGCGTATCGCTCATTCCAATTATTTCTCCGTGAATACAAATTTTTCTGTTGAAATCAATTTTGCCTGGGATTGAATAAAACTAGCATCTACCCTATCCGTTAGCGGAATTCTGGCTAGTATTTCTAAACCTGTAGTAGAACAAATAAATGTTTCTGAAGGTACATTTTCATCTCCGACAAAAACAATTCCCAAGATTTTAAATCCTTTGTTTTTTAGGTAATTTACAGTGAGCAACGTATGGTTGATGCTGCCGACATAATGCCGTGAAACGATAACAATAGGCAAATTCCAATCTTCAAAAAGATCCACTAATAACAAACCGGAATGGTTTACGGGAACTAATATTCCACCAGCTCCTTCTACTACTAAATTTCCGTTTATCTCGGGAAGTTTCAATGATTCTCTAGCTATTTTGACACCATCAATTTCAGCTGCTGCATGCGGTGAAATTGCACTTTCTAAACGAAAAGCTTCTGGCAAAACCATAACATTTTGATCCGTCCATCCGTTCACTTTCATTGTATCTGTATTTTCTAATTCCCCTGCTTGAATTGGCTTCCAATAAAATGCTTTCAATGCTTGGGCTAGAATTGCTGAAACCACAGTTTTTCCAATATCTGTTCCGATGCCTGTAACAATAATTTGCAGGTGTTTTGACATAATTTCAGTGTTCAAGTTAATGAATGAAAATTAAAAAAAATGTAAGAAATCAACTAGATTAAAAATCAAATAATTAATTAACTTCTCAATTTTACACCTAATTTCGCTTCCAATTCCAAACGAATTTTTTCCATCAAGGAATCAACTTGCTGGTCTTTTAATGTTTGTTCAAAATCCTGAAACGTAAAGGAAACCGCATACGATTTCTTTCCTTCTTCCAGATTTTTACCTTCATACACATCAAATAATCCAACTTCTCTGAGTATCTTTTTATCGCAGCTTTTTGCAACAGCTTCAATCTCAGAAAAGGTCGTTTGGACATTTAACACCAATGAAAAATCTCTTCTTACGGCAAATGTTTTAGGCAATTCCGCATATTTTATTTTTACAAACTGTAAACTTTCAAGGATCACATCCCAATCAAAATCTGCCACAAAAACATCGTTTTTAATACCAAAATGTTTTTTCATTGCTGGGTTAATCCAACCAATTTCTCCTGCCTCATTTTTGAGAATTGTCCATTGCACGCCGTCCTGTAAAACAGAATTTTTTAATGCGGATTCTTGCACCAAATCGTTTAAACCTAGTCGCGAAAAAACAGCATGTGCAAGACCTTTCATCGAATAATAGGAAACAGCTTCTTTCGAAGCATTCCAGGATTCCTTTTCTTTTTTTCCGGTTAATACAAGGATCAAGCGTTTGTTTTCAGCAAAACCACTTTCGTATTTGTGGTAGACTTTCCCGAATTCAAATAATTTCAAATCTGCATGTTGGCGATTTTGATTGTGCTCAATCACTTCTAAAGCATTGAATATAAGCGACTGACGCATCACGTCCAATTCCATACTCAATGGGTTTAGCATTTGAACATTTCGTGCAGAAAGAAGCGACTCGCCGCCTAAATTTTCCACGTAAGTTGCTGTTGTCAATGAATTATTCAACATTTCAACCAAGCCTTTTCCGACTAATAATTCAGATAAAACGGCCTGAACCTTCTCACTGTCTGGTTTGGAAAATGTATTTATCGACGTGTTTAATTTTTCCGGTAATGGAACATTATTGAAACCATAAATGCGCAAAACTTCCTCGATAACATCCGCTTCACGGGTAACATCCACACGATATTGCGGAACGCTCAATTGCGCAATACCATCCTTTACTGCTGTAACTTTTATATCGAGCAATGACAAAATTTCATCAATGTCTTGTACCGAAATTGTAGTTCCAATTAATTTATTGCAACGGTCATAACTAAATTCCACCGTGCGATTCTCAAACTTTTTGGGATATATATCCACTGTTTCCATGGAAATTTCTCCACCAGCAATTTCCTGAATCAATAAAGCCGCACGTTTCAAAGCATATTCTGTCAATTCTGGATCTACGCCGCGTTCGAATCGGAAACTAGAATCGGTATTCAATCCGTGGAACTTTGCTGTTTTCCGCACAGAAACAGGATTGAAATAAGCAGATTCCAAGAAAATTTGGGTTGTATCCTCTTTAATTCCAGATTCCGCGCCACCAAATATGCCTGCAATACACAAGGATTTTGAAGCGTTTGTAACCATTAAATTGTCCGCAGATAATATACGTTCCACACCATCCAAAGTTGTAAACTTCTCCCCTTCATGTGCTAATTTTACACTTATTTTTCCGTGTAAAGAACGCACATCAAAAGCATGCAAAGGCGTTCCTAATTCACGCATAACGTAATTCGTTACATCGACCACATTATTAATTGGAGAGATACCAATTACGCGCAAACTTTTTTGCAACCATTCAGGAGAAGGTTTAATTGTTACATTTTTTAGTGTTGTTCCAACGTACCGAGCACAAAGTTCTGGATTCTCAACAGAAACATCTATTACAAGCGATGTGTTTTCCACTTTAAACGCAGAAGTATCGGGCATTTTTAAGGTTAAATTCTCTTTTTTGTGAAAATTCAAGTATGCAATAATATCCCTTGCTACACCCACGTGACCCATTGCATCTGCACGATTTGGAGTCAAACCAATTTCAATTTGGTAATCATCTTCCATATTAAAAACTTTCGAAGCTGGCGTTCCAACTTCTATGGCAGAATCCAAAACTAAAATTCCATCATGCGACTTACCAAGTCCCAATTCATCTTCAGCGCACAACATTCCAAAAGAATCAACACCTCGAATTTTTGAAACTTTCATTTTCAATGGCGCATCTGGTGATGGATATAAAGTAGCGCCAACAGTTGCTAATAACACTTTTTGACCAACTGCAACATTTGGAGCACCGCAAACAACTTGTAAAGGTTCTCCGCCAATCGTAACGGATGTCACTTTCAACTTATCTGCATCTGGATGCTTTTCACAGCTTAGAACTTCGCCAACAAATATGCCTTCCAAGCCACCTTTAACTGCTTCAATTTTTTCAATGCTCTCTACCTCTAAACCAGTTTCTGTCAGAATCTTTCCTATTTCTTCAGCAGAAAGGTTCGTATCAACGTATTGTTTTAGCCAATTATATGCAACTTTCATTTGATCACTTTATGTGTAACTTATTTACTGTGCGAATTTAGGTATTCTGACTGAATTGGAGAAAACTTTAGATGTCAACCTTTGATCAGCCAATTTTTTGGTTTTTTTTTGCTGGCCTATCTAGAACAATATACATTTTCACACGTTTTGATATAAAAAACAACATTCGAGCTTTTTGTTTCCCAAGGTATTAGTAGTTTCGTATCTTTAGAAACCATTTTGATATATATGCTTAAAATATTCTTTTATTTATCGCTTCTAATCCTATCTTTTAAAGGAATTACGCAAGAAAAACATACCTTGAGTGGTTATCTGACAGATGGAAGAAAT
>JBIKZR010000062.1:0-8629 GCA_044354635.1 Crocinitomicaceae bacterium
CAGGAACTACGTGAAAAGTGTATGGGTAAAAATCAAAATGTCCTAAAATTTTATGTTGAAGAAAAATGAATCCTACGCTAAAAATGTATATCGTTAACGTCATGTATTTATTGAAATACGACAGAATTCGCACCATATTCCGTTGATGATTAAAAGCCCAATTTGCAAGTAGTCCGCCTATGGCTAAGTATTTAAAACAACTAAAGAGGTGATAATCGCCTGCTTCCATTTTACTCCCAGAAAAAACGAAAAACCCCTCTGAACCAACAATTAATAGTAAAGTCAATCCAACGAATGATTTGGTTTTTTGCATCAACAAAAATAGCACTGGCCATACGATGTAGAATTGTTCCTCAACGCAAACACTCCATTGTACACCGAGTGTATTTAAAGTTGGAAAACCATTGTAAATATGGTCGAAATTAGCTAAAAACAAGGAATATAATAGAGGTGAAGCATTTTCTGCTCCAACATCTTTAAAAAGCGGCAGAATTACAAAACCAATTAAAAATGTTAAATAATAAAGTGGCCAGATTCTTAAAACACGTCTTAAATAAAAACTTCCAATCTGAATTTTACCATGTGATTTATTCTCTGTGAATAGCAAATACGTAATTAGAAAGCCGCTCAGAATAAAGAAAAATATAACACCAAGTCTTCCACCTACACCACCAAATGACAGCACTGCTTTTAGCGCATATGCAAATTTTTCATTGTCATTAATTTGATAAGATAAGTGTGCGAAAATAACAGCAAAAGCAGCTATAGTGCGCCATCCATCAAGGTTTTCAAAATAAAGATTTTTCTTAGGAGTTTCCATTAACTATTTTGTTTCATCCAATGATTCAATGTGGCGATTCTCCAAACTAATGTTGCAAATTTATTGTTTCCTGCTTTAAATTCGTCAATTATTTTTTTGGTTTTCGTTTTGTCTAAAAATGACAATTGAGCATAATCGATCTCTAACAAGTGGGCTAAAGAACCTCTTAACCATAAAATTTCACCGGGAGTAACAAATCCTTTTTTGTCTGTTCGCCATTGAATTTCTTTTGGCAAAACTCCCTCCATTGATTGACGCAGTGCGAATTTGGTCCAGCCATTGTTTATTTTCAAATTATCTGGAAATTGAAACGACAATTCAACTAAACGATGATCTAAAAATGGAACTCGACTCTCGATTGAATGCGCCATTGAATTGCGATCTTCATAATGTAACAAGGTTGGCAACGACGAGTAATTCATTAAAGCAAAGTGAAAATCATTTAATTTACCTGATGAGTAATTTTCAAATTTATTCCAATCATTTTGTTGATTTCCAAGAAAAGGTAAATAGTTTTTGTATTCAAACTTGTAAATCGCATCTTCGCTCATGAAAGAACTTAGTGTTGATTTCATCAATACATTTGTAAGTTTTGAATTGCTAGCTTCATGAATTTTTTTAAACGAATTGATACCTTTTGAAAGTTTGCCGAATTGAAAATGTTTCATCCATTCCGCATAAAGTCTGTAATAAGAATGCATGTAACCTCCCATGTAATCATCGGCGCCTTGTCCACTTAAAATAACTTTTATTCCTTTTTCTTTCGCTAATTTCATTACATAATATTGCGAAACAGGTGAAGAACCAGAAAGAGGAAAATCCATTGTGTGTGCAATAGAATCAAAGTCATTTGCAATTTCTTGTTCATTCGGAGAATAATAATTCAACTGAAACTGTTGAGGATATTTTTGTTCGATGGTTCGAATAAATGGACGTTCGTCAAAACCTTTGGTAGAATCGTAATAAATCGAAAACGTTTCTAAATTTTCTGAAAGATTATTCTTTAGCAAAGAAGAAACAATACTAGAGCTGTCTATTCCACCACTTAAAGTTGCGCCAATTGGAACATCACTCCGAACGTGCAATTGTAAAGAATTATCAAAGAGTTCTTTGAATTGTTGTACCGCTTCATTTGCGTCAATTGCCTTTTGTTCGGATGGATACGACCAATATTTTGAAATGGTAAGCTTATTGTCTTTAAAATTCAAATTATGGCCTGGCTCAAGAGATTGAATAGTTGAAAAATAGGTTTCATTTTTATAACCTATCCAACCCAATTGTAAACCACGATTAACTTGTGATAAATTTAAGTTTGAACTGAAATATGGAGTTGTTCTTAATGATTTTATTTCAGATGAAAAGTACAAGTTATTTTCATGATGTAAGTAATAAAACGGCTTTATTCCAAATCTATCTCGTGAACAAAATAAGCTTTTGTCTTCATTATTGTAAATTGAAAACGCCCACATTCCGATGAATTTTTCTACACATTTTTCACCATAAAAGTCATAGCTTTTTAAAATCACTTCGGTGTCAGAAGCTGTAGAAAAAACAATTCCCTTTTCTTTTAATGTTTGTCTTATTTCTTTGTAATTGTATATTTCCCCATTGAAAACAATCCAATATTTACCAAAGTTCATTGGCTGATTTGCTTCTGGATTTAAATCAATAATGCTCAATCGATTATGACCAAAATAAACTGGATGAAGGTTTTCAAAGCCACTGTAATCTGGGCCTCTATGATTGGTAGATGCAACCATTTTTCGTATCAAGTTGTTGTTAGCATCTTGATTTTGATTAGAAGTAATAAAACCGTGAATTCCGCACATAAATCAGCAAATTCTAGTGTCAAAATTAAACATCGACAAGTGAAAAATTGGAGCAAACAAATATACGTATTGTTTCATTTTAACCTTGATTTATTAACTGAATTAATTCCTGAGCTGCTGCCTTTCTCGTATATTTTGCCAATAATTCAGTCAAATCAAAATGGGAACGATCGCTTGATAATCTATCGGAAATCAGCAGAATCAATTCCTCTGTAGCGTTGTATCCTATCATTTTTGCAGATGGAAAAGAGGCAAGAATTTTAGCGCCATCACTGTTTTTGTTGCCAATCGTAATGTTGTAATTTCCAGAAGCAAGATATTCCATCATTTTTCCTGATATCATATATTCCGCGTTGGGAAGAATTGGATGGCAATTCAATAAAATATCTGCATTGTACATTTCATTAATTGCATTTTGATGCGACAAAATTCCTTTGAAATCAACCGTTAAATTATCAATTCTGGTTAATTGATCCACGATGAATTGGTCAACTTTTCCTGCCAAAAGAAATCGGATTTTTATTTTTCTGTTTCCACAAAGCTCCTGCAATGCTGCGATAATTTCTTGGTGAGACTGTTGCATCGACCAATTCCCAATGTGTGCAATAGTGAAAATTGGAGACCGATTAGCGGTGCATTTTGCAAACATTTCAGCATCAAAACCATTGTAAATAACGTGCACTTTGGATTGATTTTTATTCAGTTTATTTTGTAAAATTTCTTTTAAGGAAGGTCCAACGGTTAAAATTCTATCTGCTTTCTCCAAAACCAATTTTTCTAATGTAGCATCCTTTTTTTTAGCAAAATCAAAGCGTTTGAATAAATTATTGTAGTATAATTCTCCCCAAGGATCTCTGAAATCCGCCAACCAATTGATGTGGAATTTGTTCTTTAGCGCTAAACCTATTAAATGAGTAGAATGCGGCGGTCCAGTTGTAATAATTTGGTCAAATTTTTGATTTTCAACTAAGTAAATTGCTTTTTTTATTGCCAATTTGTTCCACGTTACTCTTGCATCTGGTATAAAAAAATTAGCCCGTATAAATCCAGCGATATGATCTAATACACTTTTTCTTTTTGACCCAAAATTACCCGATGGAATTTGATTTTTTAACTTTCCTTTTTTAAAAGATGCGTACAATTTAATTGGATTCAACCTACTTTTTGTGTGCACAACCGTAATTCCTTTGGTTTTCTCCAATAAAGAATAATCCAACGATGGAAACGCTGCAGACGCTGGGTCAACGGTGAGAACGGTAACATCAAAACCTTGCGTTTGCAAATAATGACAAAAGTAAAGCCACCTTTGAACACCACTTCCACCGCTTGGCGGCCAATAATAGCTAACAACAAGGATTTTTTTCATTTTAACAGTCAAAGATTAAAAATACAAAAATTTACTGGAATGGAGGCGTTAGTTGCAGGATTGACGGGATTTTTTTGAGGATGTTTAAAGTAATGCGTAAATAATTGTAATTTCACCGAATTCAAAACAAGAATGGGTATAGTTCAAAAAGATGCGTTTCGTACCATGCTAATTTCCTATGTTGGAATAGTATTGGGATATTTGAATAAGGGACTTTTGTTTCTTATAATCCTTACGACAGAGCAAATCGGACTCATTAACCTCATCATTTCTGTAGGAATTTTATTTGCACAATTTGCTAACCTTGGAACAATTTATACCACGTGGAAATTTCTGCCGTTTTTTAAAAATGAAGCGAAGAAACACCACGGATTTCTACCCTTAATCTTGCTAATTGTAGCGGTGGGAATTGTTATTTGCACCCTTGCTGCTTTTGCTTTTCGTCCTCAAATAGAAGCCGTTTACGCAGAAAGATCCGCACTTTTTAATTCCTATTATCTGTGGATTTTACCAATTGGAATATCTTACGTTCTCTTCGTTGTATTAGACATTTATTTGCGTAGTTTTTACAAAAATATTATTGCAGTATTTGCGCTTGAAATTATCCTCCGGCTCGCACTAACTATTCTTCTTGGATTACTCTGGTTCAACGTTATTTCATTTGGAAATTTCGTAATTCTTCACAGTTTGGTTTACATGTTACCAACCCTAATTTTACTGATATATTTATATAGTTTAAACGAACTTAACCTAAGACTTTCGACTATCAAAATTTCGAAAAAATTCCGTTCTATATTAATTCAATTTTCTGCTATAAATTATATTAACACACTTGGTAGCGTTCTGGTGAGCTCCCTCGATGTAATGATGATTGCACAAATGATTGGACTAAAGGCTACCGGAGTTTACACAACCGTTGTTTTTTTTACAAGCGCTTTGCTAGTTCCCTATAAATCTATTATCCGTGTGAGCTCTCCGCTCGTTGCCGACCATTGGAAACAGCGGGAATTTGGAAAAATGCAGGAACTTTATAAAAAAGTAAGTTCAATTGCCATCGTTCTTGGTTTTGGTTCTTTTCTATTGATTTGGAACAATATTGAATTTCTCTTCTCCTTTTTAAAACCAGAATTTCAGGAAGGAATTTGGGTGTTTTTCTTTTTAATGATCGGGAAATTGGTTGACATGTATTTCGGTTTGAATGGCTCCATCTTCACTACTTCTAAAAAGTATAAATACGATGTATATTTCACCTTGTTTTTAATTCTGGCCGTATTTATCTTAAATCTTGTAATGATCCCGATTTGGGGAATCGCTGGCGCGGCAATTTCAACTTCCATTGCGCTTATCTTTTACAATGTTGGACGGCTTTTATTTGTTTGGATTATTTTCAAAATTCACCCGTTTCAAAAAAATCAGTTCATCATTATGCTATTGGGGTTTTTCGCAACACTTGTTGGTTTTTTCACAAAAAATATTTTATCCAACGATTGGCTGCAATTTCTACTAGAATGTTTACTCGTATTTGTTCTGTTTCTGCTTCCGATTTACCTATTTTCGCTAGAACCTGAACTTAAAAACTACGTTCAAAAAGGAAGTGATTTTCTTTTGAAAAAAGTTAAAAATTCAACGAAGAAATAAACACAAATAAAACCTCTATTTAAGTTAAATTCCTAAAAAACGAATAGCATTTAATTACAAAGCGCCTTCACTTGTTCGATTGCTTTCTCCAAACCTGCTGGATTTTTCCCGCCCGCAGTTGCGAAAAATGGCTGACCGCCACCGCCACCGCCGATGTGTTTAGAAACTTCCCGAATGATATTTCCAGCGTTAATTCCTTTACTAGCGATTACGGCATCTGAAGCAATAATACTAATCGTACATTTATCTCCTTCGTTGCCACCAAGAACACCAAAAAAGTCAGGAACTTCGCCCTTCAATTGAAATAGAATATCTTTAATCGATCCGCCATCCAACGCAACAATTTCACCTAGGAAATTAATCCCGTTGATGGAAATAATTTTATTTTTTAATTCTGCCTTGACACCAATTGCTCGTTCTTTTTGTAACTGCTCGATTTCCTTTGTTAATTGGCTATTTCGAGCTAACATATCATTAACCGCCTTGACAGCATCTTTCGGATTTTTTAAAAGCTGCGAAATCGTATCTAAGGTTTCTGCTTTCTCTTTAAAATAGTGTTCAGCTGCAGACGAAGTAATTGCTTCAATTCTTCTAATTCCAGCAGCAACAGCAGTTTCCATTGTGACTTTAAACAAACCAATTTTTCCAGTCGAAGCAACATGCGTTCCACCGCATAATTCAACAGAATCACCAAATTTTATGACGCGCACGCTATCACCATATTTCTCGCCAAAAAGCGCCATCGCTCCCAATTCTT
The DNA here is from genome assembly GCA_044354635.1 of Crocinitomicaceae bacterium. GTDB lineage: Bacteria > Bacteroidota > Bacteroidia > Flavobacteriales_D > Crocinitomicaceae > M0103. The sequence continues at coordinate 6,411 of JBIKZR010000062.1, forward strand.
TCGCCGCTTCAATCGGAACATTTCTGCGTTCGTCCAAGTCAAGATTTTGATGAATTGCCGCTGTAACCATTGCTTCAACTTCCGCTAATTGTTCCTCTGTAACTTTTGAGAAATGCGAGAAATCGAAACGCAAATATTCTGAATTAACCAACGATCCTTTTTGTTCTACGTGCGTTCCTAAAACGGTTCGTAAAGCATGGTGCAATAAGTGTGTTGCGGAATGGTTACTTGCAGACGCGATGCGTTTAGAACTATTTACAATTGCCGCGAAATTACCGTGAATGTCACTCGGGATTTTTTCGGATAAATGAATTATCAGGTTATTTTCTTTCTTCGTATCAAAGATGGTAATGATTTCACCATTTGCTTCAATCGTTCCAGAGTCTCCAACCTGTCCACCACCTTCCGGATAGAATGGCGTTTGATTGAAAACCAGCTGGTAAAACTTTTTTTGTTTTTGGCTTACTTTTCGGTATTTGATAAGTTCAACGTTTGAAATTAAGGTGTCGTAACCAATAAATTCAACCATTCCATCTTTTTGAACCTGCACCCAATCGTCCGTTTCAATTGCCGTTGCTGCCCGAGAACGGTCTTTTTGTTTTTGAAGTTCCGAATTGAACGCTTCTTCGTCAATGGAAAGGTCGTTTTCACGAGCGATTAAGGACGTTAAATCGACAGGAAATCCAAACGTATCAAATAGCTCAAAAACTTCCTTACCATCAATTACATCGTTATCCGCATCTTTGGTAACCTTAATAATTGCATCGATTCGCTTCAATCCTTGTTCTAAGGTTCTGAAAAAACTAATTTCTTCTTCGCGAATTACTTTTTGAATCAATTCCTGCTGATTTTTCAATTCCACAAATGAATCGCCCATGGTTTGGCATAAAACAACTGCCAAATCACACAGAAAAGGTTCTTTCAATCCAAGCGTTTGGTAACCATATCGAACTGCTCGTCTAAGAATTCTACGAATTACATATCCCGCGCCGGTATTTGAAGGTAATTGTCCATCTGCAATAGAAAAAGCAATTGCACGAATATGATCTGAAATTACACGCAAAGCAATATCTGTTTCTTCGTGTAAACCATATTCTACCTTGGAAACTTTCGCAATATGCTGAATCAAAGTTTGAAAAAGATCTGTGTCATAATTGGAAGTTTTTCCTTGCAATGCCATTGCCAATCGCTCCAATCCCATTCCTGTATCTACATGCGTTGCAGGAAGTGGCTCTAAACTACCGTCTGCTTTCCGGTTGAATTGCATGAAAACATTGTTCCAAATCTCAACCACCTGAGGATGATCCAAATTCACCAAATCTCTACCTGGAATTAGCGAACGCTCTGCTTTTGTGCGAAGATCTACATGGATTTCCGTGCAAGGTCCGCAGGGTCCGGTATCGCCCATTTCCCAAAAATTATCTTTTTTTGAAGCTAGAATGATTCTATCTTCTGCTATGTATTTTTTCCAAATAGAATAACTCTCCGAATCTTGTGGAACATTATCCGAAGCATCGCCTTCAAAAACGGTAACGTATAATTTATCTTTTGGGATTTTATACACTTCTGTTAATAACTCCCAAGCCCAGGCAATTGCTTCCTCTTTGAAATAATCCCCAAAAGACCAATTACCGAGCATTTCAAACATCGTATGGTGGTACGTATCTACTCCTACTTCTTCTAAATCATTGTGTTTTCCGGAAACACGCAAACATTTTTGAGAATTTGCAATTCGTGGATTCTTTGGAATAGCATTTCCAAGAAAAAAATCTTTAAACTGATTCATTCCCGCATTCGTAAACATCAGGGTTGGATCATTTTTAACTACCATCGGGGAAGATGGAACTATTTCATGCCCTTTTGATGCGAAAAATGTAAAAAACTGCTCACGTATTTCAGAAACTTTCATGTGTAAAATCTTTTTTTCAATTATTCAATCCGATGCAAATTTAACGGAATTCGCGAAAAGCAGTAAAGAAAGGTATTGTAAAAATTCAGTTAGTTTTAAACGAAAGGTCTAAAAAAGTTAATACTGGTGAAAAATGCTTCCGTTACATACTATTTAAGCTTTCCTATTTTCAAACTAAATAAATCGTTAAATCAAGACGTAAAGCACCATCCAATTTGCTGAAAAAATGTCTTTTTGTCTGATTTATAGAGACATAAAAAAGGAATTCACTATCTTTATGCTCCGTGTTCAAAAAAAGCCGCACATATAA
>JBIKZR010000347.1:0-2814 GCA_044354635.1 Crocinitomicaceae bacterium
TTTTCCATCAATAAAACGATGCTGCGCATAAACTTGAGTAAACCGCTATTACCAAATTCTAGCATCTCATTTAAAGTGAAGTGGTGGTACAATATAAACGATAGAATGGCTGTTGGCGGCAGATCCGGCTACGAATATTTTGAAAAAGATAAAAATTACCTTTACACCATTGCGCAATTCTTTCCGCGCATGTGCGTCTACAACGATGTAGAAGGTTGGCAAAATAAACAATTCCTAGGTCGTGGAGAATTTGCCTTGCCATTTGGCGATTACGATGTTTCTATCACTGTTCCTTCCGATCATATTGTTGGAGCAACAGGGGAATTACAGAATGGAAATTTCGTTTTAACAGCAGAACAACGCAAGCGCTTTGAAAAAGCAAAACTAGCAGACTCTCCCATTATGGTTGTGACGCAAGACGAAGCAGAGAAAAAAGAAAAATCAAAGGAAAAAGGATTAAAAACATGGAACTTTAAAGCAACAAATGTCCGAGATTTTGCCTTTGCATCTTCCCGAAAATTTATTTGGGACGCCCAAGCTGTAAAAGTTGGTGACAAAACCGTTCTTGCAATGTCTTATTATCCGAAGGAAGGAAATCCACTTTGGGAAAAATACTCCACGAAATTAGTGGCACACACTATAAAAACATACTCCAAATACACTGTAGATTATCCTTATCCTGTTGCGATTTCCGTGCATTCCAAATGGATCGGAATGGAATACCCAATGATTTGCTTCAATGGTGGACGCCCAGAAGAAGATGGAACGTATTCCGCAGACACGAAATATGGCATGTGGGGCGTAATAATTCATGAAGTTGGACACAATTTTTTCCCAATGATTATCAATTCCGATGAGCGCCAATGGACTTGGATGGACGAAGGACTGAATACATTTGTGCAATATCTAACCGAGCAAGAATGGGAACGCGCATATCCTTCCAGAAGAGGTCCTGCGTATATGATCGCAGATTACATGCGTAGTGAAAAACAATTTATTTCGCCAATTATGACCAATTCCGAATCTATTTTTCAGTTTGGAAATAATGCATATGGCAAACCGGCAACAGCACTAAATATTTTACGCGAAACAATCATGGGGCGGGAATTATTTGATTATGCCTTTAAAATATATTGTGAACGCTGGAAATTCAAACATCCAACACCAGCAGATTTTTTCCGGACAATGGAAGATGCGTCGGCAGTTGATTTGGACTGGTTTTGGAGGGGTTGGTTCTACTCTACCGATAATGTGGATGTTTCTCTAGATAATGTAAAATGGTTTCAATTGAACACGTATAATCCAGAAATGGAAAAACCATTTCAAGCGGCAAGAGCCAATTCAAAAGATAAATTCATTGGCGACACCAGAAACAAAGATTCCATAAAAGAAACAATAAATGAATTAGATCCTGCAATCGATGATTATTACGCAAAACGAAATATCTACCTGATAGATGCTTTAGACCGCAAAGAATACGACGATTTCAAGCAGAAACTAACAGCCGAAGATCTTAAACTTTTGAATTCCAATAAGCAGTTTTACGAATTGACTTTTTCCAATATCGGCGGACTGGTAACACCACTAATTATTGAAATAACATTTGTAGACAATTCAACAGAAGTAATCAGGATTCCGGCTGAAATCTGGCGACAATACGAAAACAAAGTTTCAAAAGTGCTAATCTTTGATAAAGAAGTGATTTCTTTCCGCTTAGATCCATTCTTAGAAACGGCTGATACCGATTTGAATAACAATAGTTGGCCAGCTCGAATTGAACCAACGCGGTATGAATTGTTCAAGCAAAAATCCATGGGCGAAAATCCAATGCAACGTCAAAAACGATTGGAAGAGCTTCAAAAACAATAGATTTAATCAATCTATTGTTTTTCTATGTGTCGGTAAATATGGAATTTCTTATTGGATGTATTATTCAATTGGAACCTTTTTCACGGTTCCAATTTTGTTTGCTTTCCAAATGATAAAGGTGATAATTACACTTAAAATGGCGGCAAAAAAACACCAGACAGAGATTACATAATCCCCATAAAAAGCCTTGGTAAAAATAAAAGAAACCAAAATCGTTAACCCAAAATAAACCATGTGTTTTGTTGCGGAAATTAGCGCAGGCAATACGGTTGGGATAAAATAGAAAATCCCGCTATACGCAAATTCTGAGTGTTTAAAACCTAAGGTATAAAAAATATGGTTTCCTCGAATTGAAGCTGTAAAGGGAAATGTGAGTAAACAATATGCCAAATATCCTGCTACAACTAATCCGAAAATCGAGATAGCAAGGAGTATTTTTTTACGCTTTGAATCATTATTTTCCAATAAGTAGATGGAGAAAGGAACAAAAACTGGCCAAAGCACTTGCGCAATGACGAGAAAGAAACTTGTGGAAATTTGAAGGATGGATACCGAGTAAGAATGCGTTAAAGACAACCAAACAAAACCCTCTAAAAACTGCTGTAAACCAAACAGAAAAGGAATAGTAGCAAATGGTACAAAATGAAAATTATTTTTTGGATCCTTGATTTTTCGGACAGCGACAATACCGCTAACAAATAGAACTGCGCTTGCTGTAAAACTTGCACTTGCTGAAAAACACATATCTTAAGTAGTTTAAATGTCCACGAAAAATAAGATGTCACCGGCAGTATAAAAAGAAAATTAAACGAACTACTTATTAATCCGCTTGAAATGATCGAATTTATCTTGAATAAAGGTAATCAGTTCCATTTCAGAGGCTGTTTTCAAGAACGAATCATTCACGTTTAGAAAATAAATGAAGGCATCAAAATCTTCTTCAGA
>JBIKZR010000063.1:0-8574 GCA_044354635.1 Crocinitomicaceae bacterium
TTCTCGGAACAATACAGGAACCTTTCTCCTTAAAAAGATAGGTGCATTCTGGACAATAATTCAATTTTAAGGAATATTTACCATCCACTTCGTAGTATAATTCTTTCCCTTTGCAATCAAATTGTATCGGATTGCGATTAAATTCATAGGAATAACTAACGCCAGAACAGTTATCTTCTTTTCCGGTAAACGATTTAGGCAAAGACTTTTCCGTATCTTTTAAATAGGGCAACAAATTAATTTTAATCGGTACGTAAACCGTTGATTGTTGTTGAATTAAAGTTGGAATAAACGCAACCTTTTGTTCAGGAATAGCGGGATCAATTCTCCTGCATTGCACAAAAGTAAACAGAACAAGAAGAGCTGTGAAAAATTTAAACATTGTTAAAGCGAAAAATTAAAAAAGACCTTCGAAAGGTAAGGTCTTTTTCCTATTGATTTAGTTTAAAAACTTTTTTCTGCAACTAATTCCAAGGAGGCATTGAATGTTTTACTTGGTCGCATTGCTTCACTAATTTTTTTGCTATTTGGATGGTAGTATCCTCCCAAATCAATTGCTTTTCCCTGAGAAGAATTCAATTCATGTATAATTTGGTTTTCTTTGGCCACTAATTCTTTCGCAAGTATGGAAAATTGTGCTTTTAATTCCAAATCTTTCTCCTGATTTGCAAGTGCTTGCGCCCAATACAAAGCCAAATAAAAGTGGCTGCCACGGTTGTCTAGTTCGCCCGCATTTCGGTGTGGAGATTTATCTTTATCTAGGAATTCGCCCGTCGCTTCATCTAATGTTTCAGCAAGAATATGCGCTTTTGCATTTCCGTTCGTAACGCTTAAATGTTCCAGTGAAGCAGCAAGTGCTAAAAATTCGCCAAGTGAATCCCAACGCAAGTGACCTTCTTCTATAAACTGCTCCACATGTTTTGGTGCAGATCCCCCAGCTCCTGTTTCAAAAAGTCCACCGCCGTTCATCAATGGAACGATTGATAGCATTTTGGCACTCGTTCCAACTTCTAAAATTGGGAATAGATCGGTCAAATAATCGCGTAAAACATTTCCTGTAACAGAAATAGTATCCTTACCTTGAACCAAACGCTCCATGGTAACTTGAATAGCAGCATCCGGCGCTAAAATCCGAATATCCAATCCATTCGTATCGTGATCTTTAAGGTATTGATTTACCTTAAGAATTATTTGAGCATCGTGTGCGCGTTTTTCATCCAGCCAAAATAATGCCGGCGTATTAGACAATCTTGCGCGTGTAACTGCTAATTTCACCCAATCTTTAATTGGCGCATCTTTTGCCTGACACATTCTCCAAATATCACCTTTTTCAACAGTGTTCTCGAGAAGCGTATTTCCATTTCCATCCACCACTTTAACAGTGCCATCAGCTGAAATCTGAAATGTTTTGTCGTGCGAACCATATTCTTCGGCTGCTTGCGCCATCAATCCAACATTTGGCACTGTTCCCATCGTTACAGGATCAAAAGCGCCATGCTGCTTGCAAAAATCAATGGCAACTTGGTAAATTGTAGCATAACTGCTATCTGGCAAAACTGCTTTTGTATCGCGAGATTTCCCTTCTGCATCCCACATTTGTCCAGAATTACGAATCATTGCAGGCATTGACGCATCCACAATGACATCACTTGGAACGTGTAAATTTGTTATTCCCTTTTCAGAATTAACCATTGCAATAGCTGGCCCATTTTCATAGCATGCGTGAATAGCATTCAGAATTTCGGTTTTTTCTGTTGCTGATAGAGATTCTATTTTTGCTAAAAGGTCTCCAAAGCCATTATTTACATCTACGCCTAATTCAGACAAAATTGCTTCGTACTTTTCAAAAACCGGACGAAAGAAAACTTTTACTGCTTCACCAAAAATAATTGGATCCGAAACTTTCATCATTGTTGCCTTCATGTGAAGGGAAAAAAGCACGCCTTTATTTTTAGCATCTGCAACTTGACTGTCTAGAAAAGCAACTAATTTTTTTCTGCTCATAAACGTGGTGTCGATTATTTCGCTAGCCAGAAGCGGAGCATCTTTTTTAAGAATCGTCACATTTCCATCCTTGCCTACAAATTCAATTCGGAAAGTTCCTGCTTCTTTGTTGGTAATAGATTTTTCATTGTGAAAGAAATCGCCCTCCAACATGTGCGCAACATGTGATTTGGAATCTGAATGCCATTCTCCCATGGAATGCGGGTGTTTACGCGCATAATTCTTAACGGAAAGAGGTGCGCGGCGATCCGAATTACCTTCCCGTAAAACTGGATTTACTGCACTTCCTTTGATTTTATCGTATTTTGCCTTGATTTCTAATTCTGCATCATTTTTTGCTTCTTCCGGATAGGAAGGAATTGCAAATCCTTGGCTTTGTAATTCACTGATAACTGCCTTTAATTGTGGAACAGACGCACTAATATTTGGTGTTTTTATAATGTTTGCTTCTGGCATTTTTGCCAACTCCCCTAATTCCAATAAAGCGTTGTTCTTTTTTTGATCCGGTGATAAATACTCAGAAAAAACCGCTAAAACCCTTGAAGAAAGAGAAATATCCTTTGTTTCAATTTCGATTCCTGCTGTTTTCGTAAAAGCCTGTACAATCGGTAAAAAAGAATAGGTTGCCAAAGCTGGTGCTTCGTCGGTAAGTGTGTAGGTAATTTTTGAAGTTTTTGAATTCATAGTGCTTTTTATTTGTGAAAATTTCCACCGGATTTTATCGAGTTACAAATGTACTTATTTTTTAAATCGTTCAAACTCGCAGTTTGTTAACGTTATACTAAGAAAAAAAATTTTGATTTTGTAGAAATTCTACCATTTTTTTTAAAGCGCGAGAGCGGTGTGAAAGGGTATTTTTTTCAACTAAATCCATTTCTGCAAAGGTCTTTCCGCAATTTTCAGGTTCAAATATTGGATCGTAACCAAAGCCGTCATTACCCCTTCTTTCTTCCACAATCCTACCTTTTACAACACCCTCAAAAAGATATGTTTCACCTTCCCAAAACAAAGAAATTACTGTTCTGAACTGAGCGTTTCGATTTTCCATTTCTGACAAATTATCCAAAACACGTTGCATATTTCTTTCAGCATCGCACGATTCGCCTGCATAACGCGCGGAATAAACGCCAGGCTCACCATTCAATGCTTCAATTTCCAAACCAGTATCGTCCGCAAAACAATTTAACTTAAATTTATCGACGACAAATTGCGATTTCAATCGTGCATTTCCCTCAAGCGTATTTTCCGTCTCTGGGATATCCTCCGCACAATTCAAATCATCCAAAGTGACAATTTGAATGCCGTTTGGAACGATAGATTGAATTTCTTTTGCTTTATTTTTATTGTGTGTCGCGAAAACGAGTTGCATATTTCTTACTTTATTTGTTGTACAAAAATAGCAAGTTTTTTCCGTCAAAATAAATTGAAAATATATCGCTTTGTTTAATAAAAACTTGTGCGATTCTTTTTTGTTTTTGCCGAAATAAAAAGGCTTTTAAAAAAAAAAGGTAATTTAACACTATATTATAAAATTGATTGTATTTTTACTTTCTTTAAATAAACGCTATGTTTCGACCACGGATAATCCCAGTACTACTGCTGAAAAATCGGATACTTGTAAAATCAGTGCGATTTAAAGAACCTTCATACATTGGAGACCCAATCAATGCTGTTAAAATATTCAACGATCTTGAAGCGGATGAGTTAGTTTTTTTAGATATTGAAGCAACACGAGAAAACCGATTAATTTCACTAGATTTCATTAAAGATGTTGGCCAGGAAGCAAACATGCCTTTTTCTGTTGGTGGAGGAATTCGAACAATTGAGGATATTCGACAAATTATAGAAGCAGGTGCTGAAAAAGTAATACTAAATTCCTACGCGGCAGAAAACCCTGACTTCATCAAAGAAGCATCTGAAACTTTTGGTTCTTCCACAATTGCGGTTTGTATGGACGTAAAAAAAAAGCTATTTGGCGGAATGCAAACTTGGATTAAAGCAGGAACAAAGTCAAGTGGACATTCCCCAGTCGCATTCGCTAAATTAATGGAAGAAAAAGGTGCTGGGGAAATAATTGTTCAATCTATTGAAAAAGATGGAACGATGAGTGGTTATGACATTGAACTAATTCGAAGTATCTCTGATGCGGTTACAATTCCAGTTATTGCATTGGGTGGAGCTGGATCAAATAATGATCTAAAAGAAGCCTTTTACAAAGGATTTGCTAATGGACTTGCAGCAGGAAGTATGTTTGTTTACCAAGGGACAAAAAAAGGAGTTTTAATTTCCTATCCGGAAAAAGGTGAAATATCATTTAATGAAATATAAAACTATTTTTGTGCCCGAAATTTAAAATTTCGATTAAACTTCTAATATTATCATTATTTATGACTTACACTAGTGAATCTTCCGAAATTATATAACTAATGGTACAATTGAATTACCAAATTTGTAATCGTTGTTTGATGGACACCTCCGATTCAGATATTTTTTTCAATTCCAAAGGGGAATGCAACCATTGTGTTGAATTTACCGAAAAGAGAATGCGATATTATTACCAGGGTGCAAAAAGCGATGCGGAACTTGAACACATCGTGCAGCAAATGAAAACGGATGGCAAAGGAAAAGAATACGATTGCATCGTTGGCCTAAGCGGAGGTGTTGACAGTAGTTATGTTTCACATATTTGTCAGCAAAAAGGATTACGTGTTCTAGGAGTTCACTTGGATAATGGCTGGAATTCAGAAGAAGCAGTTCTAAACATAAAAAATATTGCCAAAAAATCACACATCGACTACGAAAGCTATGTGCTTGACTGGGAGGAGTTTAAAGATTTACAGTTAGCATTTTTAAAGGCTGCAATTCCAGAAGCAGATACACCTACAGATATCGCCATTCTAGCAGCTTTACACAAGGTTGCGTCTAAATACAATGTAAAATATATCATTAGCGGTGGAAATTTTGCGTCCGAGGGAATTCTCCCAAAAACATGGCATTACAACGCAAAGGATTTGACCTATTTCAAGCATATCCAGCGAAAATTCGGAACGATTAGATTGAAAAAATTTCCAACATTTGGATTCCAGAAAGAAATGTACTACAAACTTGTTCGTAAAATGAAAATGATTTACATTTTGAACAACGTGGATTACATTAAAGAGGATGCAATGGCGCTTTTGAAAAAGGAATTGGATTGGAAATACTACGGTGGGAAACATTATGAATCGAAATATACAGGATTTATTCAGTCGTATTATTTATTCGAAAAATTTGGAATTGACTATCGAAGAGCGACCTTTTCTTCCCAAATCTGCACGGGAGAAGTAACGCGGGAGGAAGCATTGTTCGAACTTTCTAAAAAACCCTACAACCCTGAAATAATCGAAGAAGAAAAAAAATATATCGCTAAAAAATTAGGAGTTTCAATCGAGGAATTTGAGGGAATTCTTAAAACTCCAGCAAAATTATACCGCGATTATCCAAACGATGAAAAACGATTGAGTTTTATATACGATATGTATCGAAAATTATTCAAAAAAGAAAAACTAGCCAGTTTCTAGATTTTATTCGTGTTTAAAGGTTAAAATTTCTATTTGAATCTACTTTTAGTCAACATTCATTCTAATTCGCCATTCTTTAGGGTATAAATTATTGAACCTATTTCCTAAATGTTTCACCCATCCTAATGGTTCTTGACGGAATGTAATCAACTGAAATCCTTGCTTTCCAACCAACGAAAAGGTATCGCCGTGCAGGTAATTCAATGCTTGTTGCGATTCGACCTCGATTTTTCCAGAATAATTCAATAAGAATGAATTCAAAGCCAATTCTTCATTCGGAATTACGCCCTTACGTGCAATTTCACCAAGTGTGGTTCCCATTTTTTGTAAACGCAATTGCGACTGCACATGTAGCATTGCATCTTCCTGTCCTTTTGGTAATGCCAGCAATTTATCGTTCCAATTAAAAACAGTTACGTTCTCTAAGTTCGAAAAACTGCTGAGATCCAACAAATCTTTCTGCCAATGGAAATCGTTTTTCCGCGTAAAACGGTTTTTACCAATCGAAGCATCTGGTTTCTGAATTACAGCAATATAAAACCCTTCAGATTCCGTAATTCCCGGAATACAATAGTTGCCAATTTCATTTCTTCCAGCTTGCATGGAAAGTGGCAGCGATATGGAGATAAGTTCGGCGCCAAGTTCATGTAAAAACCACGAAACAGTATCTTCATTTTCTGTCGCATTAAAAGTACAGGTGGAATAAATTAGAAATCCTCCAGGTAACAAAGCATCCCAAACATCCATCACAATACGTTTCTGACGAGCAGCGCATAATTGTACATTTTCCTCGGACCATTCTTGACGAGCCTTGGTATCTTTCCGAAACATTCCTTCTCCTGAACAAGGCGCATCCACAACGATTGCATCAAAAAATTGGGGTAATCGCTCAAAATCTTTCGGGTCATTATTCGTAACAACTGTATTTGTAAATCCCCACTTCGTTAGATTTTCTTTTAAAATTCTCGCCCGCGGTTGAATTACTTCATTACTGACCAAAAGTCCTTCATTCTTTAAAAATGATGCAATTAAGGTGCTTTTCCCGCCTGGCGCGGCACACAAATCTAAAATTCTAGGATTCTCCGGAAGATTTAAAGCATTTAAAACGGTTGACAAAACCATAGAGCCCGCTTCCTGCGGATAATAGGAACCGGCATGGAACAATGGATCCAAGGTAAACGATGGCCGTTCTTTCAAATAAAACGCGCTTTCGCACCAATCTACAGAAGAAGCAATTTCCAATTCAGAAGCTTGCTTTGTAGGATGAAATCGTATAGAAACTGGTGGCTTTGAATCTAGTGCATCGAGTAACTCTTTTCCAAGAAATGGATCGTTTGTTACACGTTTTGCAAATGCAGCCGGAAATGGGATATTCATCTTGTAAAATTAAAGATATAATAGTTATTATTTTTATTTTCTGAAGAAGCACCAACTATGCCTCAAAATTAACCGTAATCTTATGGATTAGTTCCTTTTCAGTTGGCCGAAAACCTCCAATTGCAAAACCAACGCACCAGAAAATTTGTCGATTGTCGTGCACAACAAATTGATCTTCTCGTAAATGATTTGGCACTTTTGCATCACTTAGAATATCGGAAATCAGTTTAGAACCGCCTGCACCAATCGGACGCATTCGGTCGCCAATTTCCCACTTTCTAAGTTGAAGTTTCCCTTCTATTGCAATTGGATTAATAAAAAGAGCGTCTTTTGTGAATTTTTTTGGCAAATAATCCACTTTTTCCATACTCAAAATTGGTTTTTGCGCATTGGTATTACTTCTTTGAAAATAGAAATAATCCGCTTCTCGAATGATGCACGTATACAAATTATTGGAAAGGTTCAAGCGGTGTCCTTTTTCTGAATGTTGGATTTTTAATACTTCTGAAAACATGCGCAATGGAATCCCTAATTGTCGCAAAAGTTCTAGCATTTCTTCCTTCGAAAGCGTATTAAAATCTTTTAGTGAAAGGGTTGAATTCTTTACAATTTCACGGTAAATTGGTGTGACAATTCTTTCCAACTCACGCTGTTTTTCCTGAAAAACCCGCACGAGAAGGAGCACACTTTCGGACACATCTGGAATAACTTCTTTTACAGCTGGAAGGAACACATTTCTTAACTTATTGCGCTGGTACTTATTACTTTCATTCGAAATGTCTTCTCGCCAAACCACCCCGTTTTCTATTGCATAGGCGTGGATTTCGGCTTTAAAAAAAGGTAAAAGTGGGCGCAAATAGCATTGATTTACTTCTAACATTCCCGCCAAGCCCATAATTCCGGCATTTCGTGCGAGATTTAAAAAGAAAGTTTCCACTTGATCATCTGCATGGTGACCAAAAACAATTTTGGAATCCGCAGTTTTTGTAAAATTCTCAAAAAATGCATACCGTTCATTTCGAGCTTCTTCCTGTAAATTCCCTCCCTTTTCTTCCAACTGTTTGTGCAAATCAGTTCGTTTAATATGAAAAGGAATTCCATATCTTTCGCAGGTCGTTTCTATCAATTTCTGGTCGTTTTCTGAATCTAATCCGCGCAATTGATAATTTACGTGCAAAGCAGAAACAACATAGCCATTTTTATGTAAAACATGCAGTAAAACCATAGAATCAACTCCGCCACTACACGCAACAAAATACTGTATTGAAGGACTCTTGGGCAAGGAGGAACAGATATACGTTTCTAGGTTACGCATTCATTCCATCTAAAATCCGTTTCACTTTGACCATACATTCGGCGTATTCTTTTTCCGGATCCGATTGGATAGTAATTGCGCCACCAACGGAGCAGGAAAGGTATTTTTCCTTATTATTATAAAGTAAAGTTCGAATTACAACGTTAAAATCAAAGTCGCCATTTGGCGAAATATAACCAATGGAGCCGGAATATAAACCGCGCTTGAACGATTCATGTGCTTCGATTAATTCCATCGCACGTATTTTCGGAGCACCAGTCATGGAGCCCATTGGAAAAGTTGCCTCTAAAACATCTGTGAAGGATACATTCTCGCTTA
>JBIKZR010000064.1:0-8525 GCA_044354635.1 Crocinitomicaceae bacterium
CTTGTTTATTTCTCAGGTAAGCGGAAAACAATACGACGCAATGAATGTGCTTTTCTTCACGGCATTTGTGCTTTTATTGCTCAATCCTTTGACCTTATTTGACATCGGTTTTCAATTATCCTTTCTTGCAATGGTTGGGATATTTTTATTTTATAAACCGATTGAAAAATTGATTTTTGTTAAAAATAAAATACTTCAAAAAGTTTGGCAGGGGACAGCTATTGGATTTGGCGCGCAACTCATGACAACGCCAATTTCCTTGTATTATTTTCACCAGTTTCCAAATTACTTTGTCTTGACAAATATTGGATTAATGGCAACTTCGGGTTTAATTTTAGGCTTGGGAATTTTCATTTTTACGATTAGCTGGTGGCAACTTGGAGCTGGAATAGTCGGTGCAGCGCTTTCCTTGATTATTTTCATTTCCTTCGTGTTCATTGAATGGGTAGAAAAATTACCCGGCGGATTGGCTCAAGGATTCGAGTTGCCCTTTTCTTTGGTTGTTGGAATGAGCATTTTAGTGCTGCTACTTTTTTTGGTAATTCGAAAAACGACGCATAAAATAATAGCGTATTCCTTTGGTTTAGGGATGTTGTTAATGCTAGTGTACAACCGAAATCAAAATTTAATTCGGGAAGAAATATGTGTTTTCAATGCGCGGCAAGTGATTGTAACGATTCGGAAAAATCAGGAATTGTACTGTTTTTACCAAGCTAAAAAAGAAGATGTTGTAAAAGTGAAATACGTTGTTGAAGCCTATTTAAAATTACACCCTAGTAAGGTGCGTTATTTTTCATTGGAGAAAAAAAACTGGCGAATTCAATCTAAAACAACCGAAATTCAGACTAGAAAAATGGATAATAATTTCGTGGTTTCTCTGAATAAAAAAGATTATTTCATTTACTTAAACGACTACTCGAAACCAAGCGAACTAGTTAAATCATCAAATCTCACGCTGATTGGCATGCCTTGGATTGAAGGAAAAGTAGATCATTCGTTGAATGAAGGCGCTTTTATTGATAAAATTTAAGCCTTCACCCTAGGATTTGCAAATGCTTTTACATCCTCACCCGTAATCGTATTTCCACACAAAATAATTAAGCGTTCAATAATATTGCGAAGTTCTCGGATATTTCCCGACCAATCGGTTTGCTTTAATGCTTCCAATGCATCTTCTGTAAATGATTTTCGAGGAACTCCATGTTCGGCGCACACCATAGTCATGAAATGATCTGCGAGAAGCGGAATATCATCGCGACGCTCATTCAGGGACGGAACATGAATTAAAATAACTGCTAAACGGTGGTATAAATCTTCACGGAAACGTCCGACTTCAATTTCTTTGCGCAAATCTTTATTTGTGGCAGCTATTACACGACAATCTACTTTTATATCGCGCTCTCCCCCTACGCGTTGGATCACATTTTCTTGCAGTGCGCGCAAAACTTTTGCCTGTGCACTTGCAGACATATCGCCAATTTCATCCAAGAACAAAGTTCCACCAGATGCCAATTCAAATTTTCCTTTTTTATCTTTTACAGCAGAGGTAAACGCACCTTTTTCGTGACCAAACAATTCGCTTTCAATTAATTCGGAAGGAATAGCGGCACAATTCACTTCGATAAATTGCATTTTTCGACGGTTGGAATTGTCGTGTAAAGATCGAGCAACCAATTCCTTTCCAGTTCCATTTTCACCAGTAATCAAAACCCGAGCATCAGACGGAGCAACTTTCTCAATCATTTCTTTGATTTTGATAATTCCTTCTGTTTCTCCGATGATTGAGCTGCCTTTGAATCGCTTAACGGTTGTTTTCAATTGCTTGGTTTCTTCTACTAATCCTGATTTTTCTCTCGCATTTCGAATGGTTACTAAAATACGGTTCAAATCCAATGGTTTTTCAATAAAATCAAAAGCACCTTTTTTGATGGCTTGCACTGCCGTATCGATGTTTCCATGTCCACTAATCATAATAACAGGCGTTTCTACTTTTGATTTGAGCAATTCATCCAGCACTTCCATGCCATCCATCATAGGCATTTTGATATCGCAAAAAATAATATCGAACGATGTAGCAAGCGCTTTCTCTAAACCTTCTTTTCCGTTTTCCGCTTCTTCAACTGTAAAGTCCTCAAATTCTAGAATTTCACGCATTGCTCTTCGGATTGCCCTTTCGTCGTCGATAATTAAAATTTTTCCCATCGTTCGTTATTTAGCGTTAAAGATACAAATGAATTCGGAACTAGTTGGTTGAATTAAGATTCTAAATACTCCTAATTGCATAAATTGAGGATTCTTTTGAATCTTTTTAAAATAACTTTCATTATTATTTGAAAGTTTAGAAATTTCTACTACATTTGACCTATGGAATTAAAAGAAGCATCGGATAAATTCATTCAAAACTGGGCGCAACTCGGTACGAACTGGGGCATCAACAAAACGATGGCGCAAATACATGCTTTGCTTTTAATTTCTACGAATTCTCTTTCCGCTGAAGAAATAATGGAAAAACTACTTATTTCGAGAGGAAATACGAATATGAATGTTCGCGCACTTATTGATTGGGGTTTGGTTTACCGAGAATATAAAATTGGTGAGCGTATGGAATTTTTTCGAGCAGAAAAAGACATAAATAAAGTTGGGCGATGCATTGCGCGCGAACGAAGAAAAAGAGAAATCGAACCTGTCATCAACTTGCTTAAAGAACTTTCTAGTGAAAAATTGGATAATAGTCCAGAAGCGAAAGAATTTACCAAAGTAACCAAAGACATTCAAGAATTTTCTACAACAATAGATGGATTTCTTGAGAAATTTAGCAAAACCGATGAGAATTGGTTTTACGCAATCCTACTTAAATTAATGAAATAATTTTTTTTACTAATAACTTTCAAATATTTCAGAAACTATGAAACAATTAAAAACAAAAAAACTCCTTCAAATAGATATTTCGATTCAAGTTTCGATTCTTATTCTCACCTTTTTCACCATTGTAGCAACTGAGCTAGGGTATGCCTTTATGCTTTTTTACTTCGTGCTTGGAGGTTATCAGTTGCTAAGTTTTACACTGCATTACCTGATCAGAAAAAAGAGAAACGGAAATACTGCCGTTTATGCCAAACTTATTTTAACTACTGTTATTGGTTTAGTGATTTGCATCCTACTGCAATCTATACCACAACTTGAATTTATGCCTATATTTCTCTATTTAGTCATCCTTCTATTTCTAGGCCCTTGTCTTGCAATTTATTACCTGATTATTTCTGTAACGGATTTACAAGAAACAAAAAAACAACTTCTAAATACCAACTAAAATGGAAACAAAAAAAGTAGTAATCGCTGGTGGAACAGGATTTATAGGTTCTTATTTGGCTGAACGTTTCGCCGAGAAAGGATATTCCGTTCAAATCATTTCTAGGTCCAAAAAACACCTAAATTGGAAAGAAACTGAAAAAGTTATAGAAGCAATTTCTGGTGCAGAACTGCTACTAAACTTCACCGGTAAATCTGTGGATTGTCGCTATAATTATAAAAACAAATGGAAGATTTTAACCTCTAGGACGGAAAGCACCTTGCTCTTACACAAACTTGTTGCAGCGTGCCCTATTCCTCCAAAAATGTGGTTTAACTCCAGTACTGCAACGATTTACCGCCATTCGGAAGACCGACCGATGACGGAAAATGAGGGGGAAATTGGTTCAGGTTTTTCTGTTCATGTTGCAGAAAGCTGGGAAAATGCTTTTTTTTCTAAAGAACTGGCACATACCAAACAAATTGCGCTTCGTATTGCAATAGTTTTAGGTAAAGGCGGTGCGCTTGTTCCACTAAAGGCCTTAACAAAATTTGGATTTGGCGGGAAACAAGGTGCTGGAAATCAAATGGTAAGTTGGATACATATTGAAGATCTTTATGAAAGTATTGATTTTTTGCAACACCTAGAAAATCCTGCTAAAATTTATAATTGTTCTGCACCAAATCCATTAAGAAATGATTTATTTATGCGAGAGCTGCGCACTTCGATACACGTTCCATTTGGAATTCCTTTATCAAAGAGACTTTTGGAGTTTGGCGCATTTTTTATACGAACCGAACCAGAAATGATTTTAAAAAGTCGTTGGGTGCTGCCGGAAAGATTAGTAGAAGCTGGTTTTGAATTTAAATACAAAGAAATAACCGATGCATTAACCGATTTGAAAACGTAACACCTTCAACACTATTCGAAGTGGTGAGTTTCTATTTTAGGCAAATGCTCCTTCTTTCAAGGAACATGGCGAAATAAAAACTCTCTTGATGTTTAATTGCTCCAAAACCCATTGTGTTTTAACAGCTGCAATTGGCGCCATTTTCTTTCGTATCGGAATGATCCAGTCGTTTTGATCGCGTTCAAATTGTGTTGAACCAATAATGGAGACCAAGCATTCTTGCAAGTGTTCCAATGAAATTTCCATAGCTTCAATTTTCTCTGGAAACGGCTCGTTGTGAATCAATTCGTAAAATGTTTCAAAACTTCCTGCCGCACCAACTAAAATCTGCTCATGTTTGCCAACGAAAAAACCATTGACATTTTCGTCGAGCCAATTTTTAATCCGTTCAATATCTTCTTGGGTCAGCGGGTCATGAAAATCAACCAATTGGTAAATTCTAGAAACACCAATATCCAAACTTACTAAATCCGTAATGCCATTTTTATCGGCAAAAACAAATTCCGTGCTTCCACCACCAATATCCATTACGACGGAAGCTTCCGCAAAATCGTACGTCCATTTTACGCCTTTATAGATTAATTCAGCCTCGCGCAGACCAGACACAATTTCAATCGAGATTCCAAATTTAAATTTTGCTTCTTTAATAAAATCGCTTGAATTTGTTGCTCCTCGTAAAGCCGAAGTTCCGATTCCTTTTATTGTTTCAACTTCGTATTGATCGCAGACATTTTTAAAATGCCCCAGGGCTTTTATTCCTCTTTCGAATGCTTCAGGAGCTAAAAAACCAGCATTAATCCCACCCATTCCGAGAGAAACACCTTCCTTTTCGGAATGAATAACACGGAAACCATCGGAATCCGTTACTCCGATTAAAAGATTGAACGTATTTGTTCCAAGATCTATTACAGCTTTGCGCATTTTACATCTTTTTCAGCCACTTCCACATCAAACTCAATTTGATGCGATGTCCATACTGTAAGATACCATTTTTATACAAGCGACCGGCAATTAATAGAACGAAAATTGCGCTTACTAGCAAAATAAATAACGAAAGAAAAATTTGGTACCCTTGTCCAGGAGCATATCCTTGTGACAATTTCACCATCACAACAACAGGCGAAGTGAAAGGAAGATAATGGAAAAATGTAACGAGTGAACTTTCTGGATTATCTAGCGCAAAATAACCCGCATATAAAGCGAAACAAAGGATAAAGATAATTGGCAGAATAAATTGCTGACCATCACTTTCTGAACCGGAAGTTGCACCAATTGCAGCAAAAAATGCTCCATAAAACAAATATCCAACCACAAAAAACAAAAGGAAATAAGCCGTCATCGTTCCAAATTGAACTCTTTCATATACCAAGTCGACAAATTCGTTGTATTCCTTCGTAGCTAGAAAATAATCATTCGTTTGCTGCTTCACTTCTTCTGTCATTTGGGCAACATTCATATTTGCAGCATCCAAAAGATCCGGAAAAAGTGTTTCCCGTAAAAAATAGAGTCCAAAACCTATCACTACGATCCAAATTGCAAACTGGATAAATGCGGCAATACCAATACCAATAATCTTTCCCGCCATGAGTTGATTCGGTCGAACGGAAGCTAATAAAACCTCTATAATACGATTGCTTTTTTCCAGTGTTACGCTGCGCAAAATTGTCATTCCAAAGAGGAAAATAAAGAGAAAAATTACTGCGCCAAAGAAAAAGCCCACCCAACCGCGGAGATCTGACGCTTCATCCAAAGGATCGTAGGCATTTCGAAAGGCGATATTGAGCGGTTGTTTGATTTTCCGGAAAGCGGAAACCGATAAATTGGTAAATTCTGCAACCATCACTTCTTCCAAACGTCTTTCGATGTGAAACTGAAGACGCGTTTGCATGCGAACAGAAGGTTTTTCTCTGAAAAAGATAAAAGCTGTTTTATTGGAAAGAACTTTCTCATTTATTTCGATCATGGCGTCAAATGGCTGGAATTGTTTGGCATCCCGAAACGCTTCTAATTCGATATAATCGTTTGCAAAACTGTACGTTATGGATTTGTCCTCATTCGCCAAAATTTTGGCATCCAAAATCCCTGTAGGATCTGAAATCAGCACATTCCAACGCTGTTTTCCTTCGCCACCAAAAGCAAATAAAAGATAGGCACCAACCAAAATAAGGAGCGGACCAAAAATGGAGAAAAGCAAAAAGGAACGTGCGCTAATTCGCTCATTTAATTCTCTGCGGGCAATTAACCAACTGTTACGCATTGTTCGCCTCCTTTCTAGGATTCACCAAATCGATAAAAACATCTTGCATGGAAGGTAAAACTTCCCACGCTGCTTCGATTTTTACCTGTCCAATTAATGCTTTTAATAAATCTTCAAAAGAATTGTCTCCGCGCATTTTTACCCGTGCAATAAATTTATCGTCGCCCAATATTTCTTTGTCTGTCAATTCAAAACTTGTCCACAAGGCAGTGACGAAAGCAATCATACTTCCCCGGAATTTAATGGCAAATTCGCCTGTTTTTCGTGCTTCCTGGATTTCAGAAATTCTACCTTCCATTATTTTTTTGGATTGGTGAATCAAAGCCGCGCGATCGCAAATTTCCTCCACGCTTTTCATGTTGTGCGTCGATAGAATAATCGTTTTACCCTTGGCTTTCATTTCCAGTAATTCTTGTTTGATTAATTCAATATTTACGGGATCAAAACCACTTAATGGCTCATCGAGAATGAGTAATTTCGGTTCGTGCAATACGGTACAAATAAATTGAACTTTTTGCGCCATTCCTTTGGAAAGTTCCTCAATTCGCTTTTTTCGCCAATCGGCAATATCAAATTTTTCGAGCCAGTATTCCAGCTGTTTTTTCACATCCTTCTTGGATAAACCGCGCAATTGACCGAGAAATAGAGCGTGGTCTTCTACTGTCATTGTTCGATATAAACCACGTTCTTCCGGTAAATAACCAATCATAGAAAGGTGATGCTGCGTCATTAAATCGCCGTTGATCCGAACAGAACCGTTATCGGCTTCTATTATGCGATTGATAATGCGAATTAGTGTTGTTTTTCCAGCGCCATTTGGACCTAGGAGACCAAAAATTTCACCTGCTTCGATGTGCAATGAAATATCGTCCAAGGCAAGATTACGGAAAAATGATTTTGAAACATGTTGAATTTCGAGCATGGGAATACTTTGAAAAGGCTAAACTACTAAAAATGTTTTAACGGAGTTAGTAAGCATGCGACAAAGAAAGCGGAAATCAAATTAAAAAATATTGGAGAAGAAATTTTTCGTAAATAAAAGAACTTGTTTCTACTTCTCTTTTACGGCCTCTTCAGTTAACTGAATAATTTTTTCTTCCAGTTTTTCCACCCGTAAACTTTTGAAAAAAACAGCAGAAATAAGGGTTGAATGATAAGAATTGTCACTAAACTATCCCATCCAAATGTTGGCTTACTGTGATCCATAAAAAGCGCATCGGTCTGAAAAGCTTGCCATTCATTCGTTAAAATCAGAGCAGCAAAAATATTATTTACAGCGTGGTAGCCCATGGATAATTCCAAGCCGTCATCCATCAATGCAAACAAACCGAGAAATATTCCAGTTCCAATGTAATACACCATTACGCCATATCCGAGCGTTTCCACTTCTGGATTTGCGCTGTGCAGCAAGCCAAAAAGCAATCCGGTCAAAACAACACTTATCCAGCCTTTTTTATACAATTGTCCAAATCCTTGAAATAAATATCCTCGAAATAAAACTTCTTCGCAAGCAGTTTGCAATGGAATTAAAAAGAATGAAATTAATAGCAATGGAAAAAAAGTTGCTGCATTAAAATTCCGGGTAATGGAAGCATTTGAAAACATGCTTAGCATCAAGAAAAGCGCCATCACCATTCCCCAAATGAAAAACATCGTAAAAAATCGTTTCCAGTCAAATTTTGTTCGAATGGTAATAACAGATAGAATTGGCCTTTTATGCAAAAATTTAACAGCAAGTAAGAGCGCTATCAATGCAAAAACAAATGGCAGAATCAGGTAAAGCAAAAATTTATTTTGACCCAGATACGCAACAATACTTGGAGCGTTCTCATTTTGGAATTCTTGCAGTCCACCAGAATAAAAGGAAAGTTCCACCAATAATGGAATTTGTCCAATTAACACATATGCGATTACAACCAAACTAAGCGTTAAAAAATAAGTGGAGACGAGATTGGTTCCTTTATTTGCGTTTTGTAAGAAAGACATGGTGTAAAATTAAAAAAAAAGGCCGTTAGAAAAATTTCCACGACCTTTTTTTGATATTTGAATAAAATACTGATTGTATAAAA
>JBIKZR010000065.1:0-8522 GCA_044354635.1 Crocinitomicaceae bacterium
TTTCCTCCCCAATCTTCCACCAAGATATTCATTTGGGAAAGTTGTTCGCGGATTTTATCTGGATTTGCGCCAGGTTTATCAATTTTATTTATGGCGAATACCATTGGTACGCCAGCTGCTTGTGCATGCGAGATTGCCTCTTTTGTTTGTGGCATAACGTCATCATCCGCAGCAACGATAATAATTGCTACATCCGTTACTTGTGCACCACGAGCACGCATCGCTGTAAAGGCTTCGTGACCTGGTGTATCCAGGAATGTCATTTTTCGACCGTCCTTTAACGTTACAGAATAAGCACCAATATGTTGTGTAATTCCTCCGGCTTCCCCTTCGGTTACGTTTGCATTTCTAATTTTATCCAACAAAGACGTTTTACCGTGATCTACGTGTCCCATCACCGTAATAATTGGCGGACGATCAATTAAATCTTCTTCTTTGTCTTCTTGAACAGGAATAGCATCTTGCACTTCCGCGCTAACAAACTCTGCCTCATAGCCAAAGTCTTCCGCTACAATCTGAATTGTTTCCGCATCTAATCGTTGGTTGATTGAAGCAAAAATTCCGAGCGACATACAAGCAGAAATTACCTGCGTTGGTTGCACATTCATCATGGAAGCAAGTTCCGAAACCGTAACAAATTCAGTCAGTTTCAATACTTTTTCTTCCATTTCAGCAGCTGCCATTTCCTCTTGACGGCGGTTCGCTACTGTATCTCTTTTTGCTCTTCTGTTCTTGGAAGATTTAGATTTTGCTCCTTGATTAGACAATCTAGCAAGCGTATCTTTAATCTCCTTTTGGATATCTTTTTCTTTAATTTCGGGCTTCTCGAATTTCGGCGCGCCTTTTTTAAAGTTTTTATTTGCCGGTAAAATAGGCCCTCTTGCTGTAGGAGCTCCAGGAGCACCAGGAGTTCTTGGCGCATTCGCACCAGGAGCAGCGTTACCGTCAACTTTTTTAATTCGTTTGCGTTTTTTGCGCGCTTCTGCCGCTGCTGCTCCTGCAGACAAAGGACGAACCCCTTGAATTCTTGGTTTTTCAACTGGCAATTCAATTCGTCCTAGAACTGTTGGTCCTGTAAGGACTTTTCGCTCTGCTCGAATTGTTTCTATTTCTTTCGGTTCTTCCGCTACTTTTTCGTTGCTAGGAACTGTTTCCTCTTCTTTTTTAATTGCAACAGGTTTTTGTGTCTCGGCAGGAGGAGGTGTTTTGACTGTTTCGGTCTGGTGTTTTTTCTTGTCCGGACGTGTCTTTGTATTTAACTTTTCAAGATCAATTTTACCGACTACTTGCACTTGCATTTCTCCTTCGCCGATTGTTTTTGCTTCGGATACTGGCGCAGCATTTTCAACAACCTCTAACTGGACAACTTCTTCTTTTGCAGGCTTTTCTGCCTGAACCGGCTCTTCCGCCCTCACAACCTCTTCTTTCTTCTTCGGCTCTTCGAAAACACTTCGTTTGATCTCTTCCATATTTATTGGATCGGAATCGTCGAAATCCTCTGAAACTTCCGGAGCTTCCTCAGGTTTAGAGTCGCGAATAGAGATTGTTTCTCTTTTTTCTCTTTTTACCGATGAAAACTTAGATTGTTCTTTTAAGTTTTGATCTGCGGCAAATTCTTTTTGCAGAACATCATAATGTTCACCTTCCAACTTTGTGTTGGGGTTTGCATCAATTTTTATTCCTTTTGATTCTAGAAATTCAACTAGCGTAGAGACACCCACATTGAGTTCTCCAGCTGCTTTTCCTAATCTTATTGGTTTTCCGGCCATATAATTATGCGTCCTTCGTTTTTACTTTTTCAGTAATTTATTTTCCTACAAGCTACAAATAATCGCCAAATTATTCAAACTCTGCACGCAGGATTCTAAACACTTCTTCAATTGTTTCTTGTTCTAAATCTGTTCTTGTAACCAAATCATTGATACTCATTTCCAGCACTGATTTAGCTGTATCACAACCAACAGCTTTTAATTCATCGATAATCCAGCTATCAATTTCATCTGCAAACTCTTCTAAGTCCACATCTTCCACATCTACTTCTCCTTCACGGTAAACATCCAACTCGTAGCCACTTAATTTACCTGCCAATTTAATATTGTGTCCACCTTTACCGATTGCTAAAGATACTTGGTCTGGCTTTAAGAAAACCTTTGCTCTTTTTGCTTCTTCATTTATTTCGATAGAAGATATTTTAGCTGGAGAAAGCGCTCGTTGAATTAACAGCTGAGAATTGCTTGTATAGTTGATTACGTCAATGTTCTCGTTGCGTAATTCTCGCACAATTCCATGTATACGTGAACCTTTCATCCCAACGCAAGCTCCTACTGGATCAACGCGGTCATCGTAAGACTCTACTGCTACTTTCGCTCTTTCTCCTGGTTCACGAACAATTCGTTTAATTGTAATTAGACCATCAAATACTTCTGGCACTTCCAATTCGAACAAACGCTCTAAAAATTCCGGTGCAGTTCTCGACAAGATAATTACCGGGCTGCTATTACGCATGTCCACTTTGGCAACAACTGCGCGAACAGTTTCTCCTTTTTTGAAGTAATCAGATGGTATTTGTTCTGATTTGGGAAGCAACAATTCGTTTCCTTCGTCATCCATTACCATGATTTCTTTCTTCCAAACTTGGTAAACCTCACCCGTTACGATCTCTCCAATTCTCTCCTTGTAAATTTTGTACAAGTGATCTTTTTCAAGCTCCATAATACGTGAAATCAAATTTTGACGCAAGGATAAGATATTACGGCGACCAAAGTCACCGAATTTAAACTCTTCCGTTACCTCTTCTCCGATTTCAAAATCAGGTTCAATTTTTATTGCATCTGAATAAGCGATCTCTGTATTTTGATCTTCTACTTCTCCATCGTCAACAATTTCTTTATTCAAGAAAATTTGTACATCTCCCTTGTCAATATTTACAATGACATCGATGTGTTCGTCTGTGTTGAATTTTTTCTTTAGCATTGCACGGAAAACATCTTCCAATACATGCTGCATCGTTTGTTTATCGATACTTTTTAACTCTTTAAACTCCGAAAACGATTCAACTAACTCAAGGCTATTCATATTTACCTATTTAAATGAAATAACAATTTTTGTTTCCTTTATCTGATCCATTGGAAGCACGTGTTGCTCCACAATTAATTCTTTCTTTTTCTTACCTTCTGGCTTTTCGTTACGTGTTGTTTCCAAAACCAACTCTTTCGTGCTAGCGGCTTTCAGTTCGCCAATTTTTTTAGTTCCGTCCAGCAGTACAACTTTGACTTCTCGACCAATGTTTTTGGCAAATTGTGCTGGCACTCGAAATGGTTTATCTAGCCCTGCGGAAGATACATGCAATTCAAAATCTTCTTCTTCTCTATCTAAATTATGCTCGACATTTCGAGAAACTGACATGCAATCGCTAACCGAAACATTCCCTTCGTGCTTGTCAATCTCCACATGAATTACATTCGTTGCAGAAATGGTTAAATCAACCACAAAAAGACCGTTCGCTAGCTCTTCGATGCGCTCGTCAATTAATTTAAGTACCGTTTTTTTACTAATCATATTGTATGAAAAGAGGGGACTTTCGTCCCCTCATTTTGCTTGATATTTCAGAAATATGACACAAAGATAGGTGATTTTTTGAAAAAACAAACATTCTTAATGAAATAAGTTCAAATCACAGTGCTTATAATTTTGAAAATAAACGGTATAGACAAGCCAATTATTCCTTTTCATCTAGCCAAAAAATTATTTAAAAAACAAGAAACTTGCTTCGTATCCGGTATTTTCTGAACTTTGGTGAAATACAGAACGATGCTAATTCAAATTAAGGACAAAATTGTTTCTACGCAGCTTTTCGAACGAAAATTTGTGTGTGATTTAAATGCTTGTAAAGGTGCTTGTTGCGTTGAGGGGGACGCTGGAGCGCCTTTAACGTTTGAAGAAATAGATTTACTAGAAGATAATTTGGAGCACCTTTTGCCTTTTATGCGTCCAGAAGGCATTGCAGAAGTTGAAAAATCTGGCGTTTTTTACATGGATGTAGAAAACGAGCCAGTTACGACTTTGGTCAATGAAAAAGAATGCGCTTTTGTTTATTTTGATCAAGCTGGCATTTCGAAATGTGCTGTGGAAACTGCCTTTAATGCTGGTAAAATAAACTTTCAAAAACCGCTTTCTTGCCATCTATATCCAATTAGAATCAAGGAAGTAGATGCTGTAGAGACCTTGTCGTATGCGATTTGGCCAATTTGTGCGCCCGCATGCAGTTGTGGAGAATCCTTGGATGTTCCGGTTTTCCGATTTTTAAAAGCGCCAATAATCCGGGCGTTTGGAGAAGGTTTCTTTGAGGAAATGGCGGTAACTGCAGATGCGCTAAAAAACAGAAAAATATAAAGCTTCCAGTATAAAACAAAAAATCCCTCCAAATGGGAGGGATTTTTTATGGGTATTTTTTTGGTTCTCTTTTATCTGGATTTAGCTTCCACACATTTCGCATTCATCCGGATTGTCCAATGAACATGCAATAGCAGCTTGTTGCTCCTCGATTAATTGAGCAGATGGTTCTTCCGCAACTGCTTTATCAACCGTAAATTTGATTGCGTCTGTAGCTGCTTTTGTTCGCAGGTAATACATTCCAGTTTTTAACCCTTTTTCCCATCCGTAAAAGTGCATGGAAGTTAATTTACCAAAGTTTGCATTTTCCATGAAGATGTTCAACGATTGCGATTGACAAATATACGCGCCTCGGTCCGCTGCTTGATCAATAATTGCTTTTTGAGAAATTTCCCAAGCTGTTTTATAAAGATCTTTTAAATGTTGTGGAATTTCAGTGATGTTTTGAACAGATCCGTTAGTAGTCATAATTTTACTACGCATTTCTTTGTTCCAAAGTCCTTCTTTTACCAAATCCTTCAACAAGTGCTTATTTACAATAATAAATTCACCAGATAATACGCGTCGTGTGTAAACGTTTGAAGTATATGGTTCAAAACATTCATTATTTCCTAAGATTTGAGCTGTTGAAGCAGTTGGCATCGGAGCAAGCAACAAAGAATTACGCACACCATGTTTTTTAACTTCTTCTTTCAAAACGTCCCATTCCCAACGGTTAGTTGGTGTAACGTTCCACATATCGTATTGGAAAATTCCTTTTGAAACTGGTGAACCAGCATACGATTCATATGCGCCATCCACTTTTGCCAAATCTTTGGAAGCGGTCATTGATGCATAATAGATAGTTTCGAAAATTTCTCTATTCAATGCACGAGCTTGTTCGGATTCAAATGGTAGACGCATTAAAATGAATGTGTCTGCCAAACCTTGCACGCCTAAACCAATTGGTCGGTGACGTAAGTTTGAATTTTGCGCTTCGATTACTGGATAGTAATTTTCGTCAATGATTCTGTTTAAGTTGATGGTTGCCTGGTAGGTTACCTCAAATAATTTATCGTGGTCAAATTTCCCTTCTTCTGTTACGTATTTAGGCAATGCCAAAGAAGCCAAATTACATACTGCAACCTCATCTGGCGCAGTATATTCAATGATTTCTGTACATAAATTTGAGGATTTTATTGTTCCTAAATTCTGTTGGTTAGACTTCGCATTCGCGGCATCTTTGTACAACATATACGGCGTACCGGTTTCAATTTGCGATTCCAATATTTTGAACCACAAATCTTGCGCTTTTATCGTTTTTCGACCTTTACCTTCTGTTTCGTAACGTGTGTACAATTCTTCAAATTCCGCGCTATGCGTATCTGAAAGACCTGGACATTCGTGCGGACACATAAGCGTCCAATCGCCATTTTCTTTTACACGTTTCATGAAAAGATCTGGAATCCAAAGCGCGAAGAATAGATCCCGAGCACGTTGTTCTTCTTTTCCGTGGTTCTTTTTAAGGTCTAGGAAATCAAAAACATCCGCATGCCAAGGTTCGATATACATAGCGAAAGAACCTTTTCTCTTTCCGCCACCTTGATCAACGTAGCGCGCTGTATCGTTGAAAACACGCAACATTGGAACAATTCCGTTAGACGTTCCGTTTGTGCCTTTGATATAAGATCCAGTAGCCCGAATGTTGTGAATAGCAAGTCCTATTCCGCCGGCAGATTGTGAAATCTGTGCACAGGATTTCAACGTATCGTAAATTCCACTGATGCTATCGTCTTTCATTGTCAACAAGAAACAAGAAGACATCTGTGGTTTTGGAGTGCCAGAATTAAATAACGTTGGCGTAGCATGTGTGAACCAGCCTTCTGACATTAGGTGGTACGTTTTTATTGCTGCCTGAACATCTTTTTTGTGGATACCGATTGCAACTCGCATTAACATTTGCTGCGGGCGTTCTACGATAACATTTTCCAACTTCATCAAATACGAGCGCGTCAACGTTTTGAATCCGAAGTAATCGTAGCGAAAATCGCGGTCATAAATGATGCTAGAATCTAGTAAATCTTTATTGTCCATTATGATTTGGAACACATCATCCGCAACTAAAGAAGCAGGCTGATTTGTTTTTGGATCAATGTAATGGTGCATGTCGTACATTACTTCCGAGAAGGTTTTTTTAGTTTCCTTGTGAAGGTTAGAAACGGCAATTCTAGAAGCCAACAATGCGTAATCTGGATGATCAATTGTTTTTGCAGCTGCAGTTTCTGCAGCAAGATTATCCAAAATGGTTGTTGTTACCCCGTCATAAATTCCTTCGATTACTTTCATTGCAACCACTTCCGGCGAAACCAAAGGGTCTAATCCGTAGCACATTTTAATAATCCGTGCGGTGATTTTATCGAATTTAACGGCTTCTTTTCTACCGTCTCTTTTTACTACATACATGTGCGCTCTTTTATTTTAATTTTTTTTACTCGTATTCTATTTCTTTAAAACTCTTCGTCGATGCTAAAAGTCTGGTTGTTTTTGCCATCCAAAACGCCAGCTTTCTGATATTCAGCAACTCTTTTCTCGAAGAAATTTGTTTTTCCTTGAATGGAAATCATGTCCATGAAATCAAATGGGTTAGAAACGTTATATACCTTATCGTTTCCTAATTCCTGTAATAATCTATCGGCTACAAACTCGATATATTGTGCCATCAAGTCGCTATTCATCCCAATTAAACGAACAGGAAGGGCATCTGTAACAAATTCTTTTTCAATTTCTACAGCATCCATGATAATTTCCTTCACTTGGTCTTTCGTTAATTTGTTCACTACGTGGTTGTTGTACAACAAACAAGCGAAGTCGCAATGTAGGCCTTCATCTCTAGAAATTAATTCATTGGAAAAGGAAAGTCCTGGCATCAATCCTCTTTTCTTTAACCAGAAAATTGAACAGAACGAACCGGAGAAGAAAATTCCTTCAACCGCAGCAAAAGCAACCAACCGTTCTGCAAAAGAACCTTTATCGATCCAACGCAACGCCCAATCTGCTTTTTTACGCACACAATCCAAAGTATCGATGGCATTAAACAAATGGTTTTTATCGGCGCTATCCTTGATGTAAGTATCAATCAAAAGAGAATACGTTTCAGAGTGAATGTTTTCTATTGCAACTTGAAACCCGTAGAAGAATTTTGCTTCCGTGTATTGCACTTCGGACAAGAAATTTTCGGCAAGATTTTCGTTTACGATTCCATCAGAAGCTGCGAAAAAAGCAAGAATATGTTTTACAAAATGGCGCTCATCATCCGTTAGTTTATGTTCCCAGTCAATTAAATCGGGAGAAAGATCAATTTCTTCTGCCGTCCAAAAACTCGCCTCTGCCTTTTTATAAAAAGACCAAATATCATCGTGTTGAATTGGAAATAGAACAAATCTATTATTGTCTTTCGCTAAAATTGGTTCTACTTGTGCCATTTTATTAATTGTGTTTTTTGTGTTTTTGTTTAATTAAATAGTTGTAGCAATTACCACGACACACTATTTTTTGTAAGTTTTGGTCCTTCGCCTCCTCTTCTTTGAAATCCAAGAAAAATTTTTGATAAAATCCCTTTATTAGGGCTTACAAAAATTGTTAAAATACTTCCCTTTCGCAACTAAAGAAATTCACAAAAAGTCAATGTTATTAACATTAGTAATCGGAAAGCCTTTACAGGCAAACCTTAACACGTTTATTAACATTGTTGTGAAAGATATTCACATCGCAACGACAGTGCTTTGTGGATAAATTTATTTAATTGGTCAAACAGCTGAATTCAAAGAAGTTTGAAAAATGTTCTATAAAATTAGGTCCTTTTTACACCAAAGTCAAGAAATAATTTTTGATATTTTAAACACTAAAATGTGTATAGTTTTTTTCCTTAGATTTGAGTATGAAAAGACTGCTCTTTCAGCCGAAAATTTGGAAAAACCTCTACCGATCGATTAGCCCTATAATTTTTCCGGAAAGTTGTTTAATGTGTAAAAATGAGCTTGCTGCTTCGGAGGAGTGGGTTTGCTCTTTTTGTCATGGCGAATTAGTGTATACCTATTTTGAATTATACACCGAGCCAACAAAACTAGACCAATTATTTTGGGGAAGGGTTT
>JBIKZR010000348.1:0-2796 GCA_044354635.1 Crocinitomicaceae bacterium
TTCCAACCTTCAATCAAAATACCCTTTATACCATTATCAGAAGCAAAATCGATATATTTCTTTGCGTTTTCAGTTGTTGCGCCATGTTTTTCTCCTTCTTTCCACGTAGAAATACCTAAGTGCATTTCCCACCAAATTCCTGAATAAAGCATAGGTTGAATCCATGAAACGTCTTTTATATTGCATGATTCATTCAAGTTTAAAATTAAATTTGATTCCATTAGATTTCCAGCATTGTCCCCGAAAATAAATGCCCGCCAAGGTGAACTAACCGATTTTTTAGCCTTTACCAAAATTCCATCTGCCCATGGAACGAGGTTCACTTTATACGAATTTACCTTTGCAGAATCCTGCAAGAGCGTCATGGTCGAATAATCTAAAATTGCAGCTTCGTGAACGCTGACAAAAACACCATTTTCTCCTTCCAAGGTAAAGGGTGTGGCAACATGTTTGGCACTGTCCAACGAAGTGTTGAAATAGGATTTTTCCAACGTATTGTAATCTGCCCAATTCCACCAGCTTCTATATTTTCCAGCAAATGAAAAAGTACTTTCTTCCGAAATGATAGCAATTTTTTTTAGTCTATTTTGTTTGGGAATCTCATATTTAAAAGCAAAGCCATCGTCATAAGCGCGAAGTAAAATAATCAATTTTCGATTATGTGAGATGGCAGTTAAATCGAGCTGCAATTCGGTATAGGCCTCCTTTATTTCGGAAGATTGTCCCCAAACAGGTTTCCAGAAATTATCAAATTGCCGTTCTGATATTTTCACGTCTTTAAAAACAGATAAATTATCTTCCGTTGTTAAAATTCCAATTTTTCCATTTTCTAGAACCAGTTTCCCTTTATAAAAGACGTTGTAGTTGATTTTTCCATTTTTGAAATGGAAAGAAACTTTTACTTTTTTCTCAGGAGAATAAATTTCTTTTTGAAAATCACTCACAAATCCAAGTGCTGAATAGCTTAAAAATAGAATCGGCAATAAAATCAATCGTAAGATTCGCATGGGAATTAATTAGAAGCTCAAACTTACGTGTTTTTCTTTAAAGTGAAAAGTTCAAGCCAAAACGTGTAAATCCCCTAAAATTGAAGGAGAATAAGTTCGTTTTTTTTTGAAATAACTATTTGCCGTATTTGAGAATCATAGCCAATTGCCCTGCATGGTAAGCAGTATGCGAGATTATTCTTCCGAAGGCTTCTGCTTTTGTTTTTGTTCCAAACTCATTTGTGGTAATAGTAGTTTCCCAGTCGGAATCGGATTGTTCATCTATAATTTTCAATAAAGTTTGTTCGGAAGTCGCAAGGTAGCTTTTCAATTCTTCCAAGTTAATCCAATTTCCAGAATCTTTCTGATCGATTACTGTTTTAGCGTGAACCTGTAAATCCTTTGCTCCGAAAACATTTTTAGCGAAAAGGAGTTCTACATCCCCAATATGGCGTATTAAAAACCCAGCACTATTTGGCACTCCATCAAGCTTTTTTGCTAGATTTCCCTCTTGAATTGTGGAAAATTGATTTGTAAATCGTGTGCGTGCTTCACTGTATGCTTTTTTTAAAGCGTCAGAAATTTTCATGTTTTTCTTTTAAGTTAATGAACGATTTCGTTCACCCTTAAGTTAACAAAAAAATAGCAGAACCAACGCTAAAAGTGAGATTGATTTAGGTTTTTCTTTTTTTCTTTTTTGCTGCTGGAAAAAGAATGTTATTCAAAATTAAGCGGTAACCAGGAGAATTTGGATGTAAGGTCAAATCTGTTGGGGGATCGCCAACACGGTGCTCGTAATCTTCCGGATCGTGACCACCATAAAATGTCCAAGTTCCTTGACCCATTTCTCCATGCACGTAACGCGCAGTGCCTAAAGCTTTGTTCTCACCAAGAATCAATACATTTGGTTTGATAAATTCTTTTCTGAAATCTGTTGTTTGCCCCATGAAACCATCAATTACAGGCGTATGGCATTGGGTCAACATGGTTGGAACAACATCCCATTTCGCGGAAAAATCAAAGAGTGTGAATTTGTCCGTTGCTTCCGTTACACGGTTTTGACGGTGTAATTCCGTTCCATCGATGTTGGAATATTCATAAACCATCGGATCTCTTTCCAATTTGAAGTTTTCGAAAGCAAACGTTCGCTCGAAATCTAATTTTTCTTGGCACTTTGGGTCAGATCCGTCGCCATCAAAGATAGATTCACAAATATCCGTATCGTGCGCTGCAAGAGCAATATCAAAACTGTCCGTTCCGCTACACATTGTAAATAAAAATCCTCCACCAAGCACGAAATTTTTAAGATTTGTAGCTACTGCTAATTTCAGCTCTGAAACCTTGTTGAATCCAAGCATTTTTGCTTCTGCCTCAGCATCTTCCACTTGTTGTTTATACCATGGATAGGAGCGGTAAGCAGAATAAAATTTCCCGTATTGTCCAGTGAAATCTTCGTGATGAAGGTGCAGCCAGTCGTATTTTGGCAGAACGCCCATTACAATTGCAGAATCATAAATTTTATCGTACGGAATTTCCGCATATTCCAAAACAAGTGTTACGGCATCGTCCCAAGGTTGTTTTCCGGGTGGTGTGTAGACTGCAATTTTTGGCGCTTTTTCCAATTGCACAATTTCCATATTCACTTCCGGATTTGTAATTTGCGAACGAATTTGATTGACTTGTCCGTCCGCTAGAATTTCGTATTTCACATTTCTAACAAGTAATTCTTCTTCAATTGCACGCATGTGTGGCAATAAGAAAGAACCGCCTCTATAATTCAATAACCATTCAAGTGTTACATTATTTTCTA
>JBIKZR010000066.1:0-8489 GCA_044354635.1 Crocinitomicaceae bacterium
TCCGATCTTTGGGTCCGGATATATTTTGTGATCCAGTCAACCAATTGGTATTCTTTGATTTTTTCTGATTTAAAAACAACCCCATTTTTTGCGGCAAATTTCATCAGCTTTTTGCGCGAGTCAAATGTTTTGTATTTATAATTGACAACGAAAATAGTGGTTTCGGAAGGTGCTTCAAAATAGGATTCTAGCTCATCCATCAGCTTAAAATCTTGCGCTTCTTTCAAAACTACCAATTTCCGGGCTGCCATCATTGGATAATTTTTTAGTTCCGACATCAAACCCAAGGGTTCAACATCTTTTCCATAAACAATTACCTGGTTGAAATCGCGTTCGTGCTCCTCCAAGGCATTTTCTACTATTGCACGGGTAATCTCATCGATAAAAAAGGGTTCTTCGCCATGTAGAAAATAAATTTTCTCTAGCTTTTTTGCATTGATATCTTTTAGGATGAGTGCGTGATCCATGAATTAATTTCGCTAAATTAGTTATGTTTTTCCCAAATTTGAACGAGTTCAATCAAGGTATCAACCGAACGCTGCATGTCTTGAATGGAAACATATTCGTGCTTCGAATGAATCGCCATTTCTCCCGTAAAAATATTTGGACAAGGTAAACCCATAAAGGATAAACGCGATCCATCTGTTCCTCCGCGAATAATAGTTGGTTTTGCAACAATACCAGCTTTTTCCATCGCCTGAATGGCATAATTGGCAACGAAAGGAACGGAGCGCAAAACTTCTTTCATGTTTCGGTATTGTTCGCTTACTTCAAATTCATACACAGCGCCATTGTATTGTTCCATGACCATTTTTAAAATCGATTCCAAGCGGTTTTCAAATTCCATCAGATTTTCGGTAATATGGTCGCGAATAATAAAAGTGATTGTTGCTTTTTCCAATCCGCCTTCAATCGACATTGGGTGCACAAATCCTTCTCTATCTTGCGTCGTTTCTGGTGACCATTTATCTTTTGGCAACGCGGTAATAAATTCCGAAGCAATTTTCACGGCATTTACCATTTTGTTTTTTGCGTAGCCTGGATGTGCGCTAATGCCATGGATTGTAACTTTCACAGCGTCTGCAGAGAAGGATTCGTCTTCAATTTCACCTAGTTTTGCGCCATCTAGCGTATAGCCGTAATCTGCGTTCAGTTTTTTCATATCCAAATGTTCCACTCCGCGACCAACTTCTTCGTCTGGTGTAAACAATATCCGGATAGGACCGTGAACGATTTGTGGATTGTTAACGATATAATGCGCAAAATCCATGATTATCGAAATTCCAGCTTTATCATCCGCGCCAAGAAGCGTTAAACCACTTGCAGTGATAATATCATCGCCAATTTTTTCTTTAAGATAAACATGTTTCTCAGTCGTAATGACTTGATTTTTATCGTCCGGTAAAACAATTGGTTCGCCCGAATAATTGCGGTGAATAAGCGGTTTTACATCCGTTCCACTGCAATCTGGCGCTGTGTCCATATGGGAACAGAAACAAATTGTCGGCAAATCTTTTGTTGGACTATTGGAAGGAATCGTAGCAAAAACATATCCCCACTCATCCATTTCTACTTCTTCCAATTCCATTTCCTGAAGCTCTTTTAAAAGTACTTTCCCAAGATCTTTTTGTTTCATGGAAGATGGGAAGGAAGTAGAATTTGGATCTGCCGTTGTATCAATTTGTACATATCTGATAAAGCGTTCTTCTACCGTGTAGTTTTTTTCTTGCATACTCATTCTTTGAGTTCAAATTTAAGAAAATGTTTGCGTAAAATAGATGGGTATTCCAATGAATTTTTATAAAGTTTTACAATAAAAAAGGCGCGAGTTATTTTATGTAAGTGTTTTGTTAGCAATGGTTTACTATTTTATCATAGCGAAGTTGTTCACATAGTTACTTCTAAAAAATGGCACAAAAAAAATGCTGCTCATCGGAACAGCATTTTCACTTCTAACAATTTTGTCTAGAATATTTCGTTTGCAGAAAAGTGAAATTCACCTTCGATTGCAGCGTTTTCATCTGAATCAGAACCATGAACAGCATTTCTACCTTTTGATTCTGCGTAATACTTTCGGATTGTTCCTTCCGCTGCGTCTGCAGGATCTGTAGCACCAATTAATGCACGAAAATCAGCAACTGCATTTTCTTTTTCCAAAATTGCAGCAACGATAGGTCCAGAAGTCATATATTCTACTAATTCGCCATAAAATGGACGTTCAGCATGTACTTCATAAAATTTTTGTGCTTGTTCCGTTGTCAAACGGGTTAATTTCATCGCTTTAACTTCAAATCCAGCTTGGATAATCATGTCGATGATTTTTCCTGTGTAACCATTTTCGATTGCATCAGGCTTCAACATTGTAAATGTTCTGTTTGTTGCCATTTGTTTTATTTCTAAATTTTGGGTGCAAAGATAGTTTAGAAATATGAATTCCAAATTGCAAATTGTGAATTTTACTATCTTTGGTACAAATAAACACAACCACAATGAAAACGTTGGAGCTATTTTTCACGGATATGGATCCAGTTTTGGCAGCATTAATTGCCACTACATTCTGTTGGTTACTTACTGCCGCAGGCGCTTCCTTAGTTTTTTTATTTAAAACAATGCACCGCGGTTGGTTGGATGGAATGCTTGGTTTTACTGGTGGAATCATGGTTGCGGCAAGTTTTTGGTCGCTCTTGAATCCCGCTATCAGCATGTCCGAAAAAATGTATCCTTCCGCTCCGTGGATGCCCGCAGCTGTTGGCTTTTTATTGGGCGCATTATTTTTATTTTTCCTGGATAAAAAATTACCGCACCTTCACATCAATTTTAAAGACGAAGAAAAAGAAGGTGTTAAAACCCAATTGCATAAAACAACGCTGTTGGTTTTGGCAATAACGTTGCACAATATTCCCGAGGGACTCGCAGTCGGAATTTTATTTGGCGCAGCAGCAATTGGAATGGAAGATGCAACACTTACTAGTGCAATTGTTTTGGCTATTGGAATTGGTATACAAAATTTCCCGGAAGGTTTTGCTGTTGCGATGCCGCTAAGACGATCTGGAGCAAGTAGATTCAAAAGTTTTTGGTACGGACAATTATCCGCTATTGTAGAACCAATTGCCGGAGTTATTGGCGCAGTTGCTGTAATTTACATGCAGCCGATTCTACCTTTTGCACTCGCATTTGCTGCTGGAGCAATGATTTTTGTTGTGGTGGAAGAAGTGATTCCTGAAACCCAACGCGATAAATTTACAGATGTCGCAGTGCTTGGATTTATTGGAGGTTTCCTTGTAATGATGATTCTTGACGTTGGATTAGGCGGTTAAACCAAATTTAGTTGTCTTCATGAAGCGCGCGCCGCAAGAAACTTACCTTAATAAATTTTGAAGTTTTAACAATTTTTTAATTTTATTTTAACCCCAAATCTTTAAAAGTTACCTACTTTTGTCCCAACACTATTTCATAGTTAGTGTTTTTAGGTTTAATAGTTTTAGCATAGTTTAGAAAAAAGAGGAACAAGTTTCAACAGAATTTGTCCCTCTTTTTTTTTAGCATTAAATCCCAAATCCAATGCCCTCTCATTCCATATTAACTAAAATCTCCTTTAGTTCACTTAAAATCAAAGCAGTTGCGCCCCAAACTTTTTTATTAGCCAGATTAAAATAAGGGATATTCCTAAAAATAGTTCCGTCGTCCAATCTAATTTCAGCATTAGCAATCAAGGTTTCTTTTTTTAGATCAAAAAGGGAAAATCGCAGTATTTCGGCTACTTCTCGCTTGTCAGGAATCAAATCCGGCAATTCACTGTGGTAAAAAACGAATGGTTTCACTAAAAATCCGCTAACTGGAATATAAACATCGGTCAATTTCCCCAATAAAATGCCTTCCTCTCTTGGAATTCCAATTTCTTCAAGACATTCCCTTCGCGCAGTTACTTCTAGATTATCATCGCTCAAATCTTTTTTTCCACCGGGAAAACTAACTTGTCCACTATGGTTTCCTGCATAATTCGGACGCTGCGTAAGAATACATTCTATGCGGTTATCTATTCTGTAAAGTACAATAGCAACAGCACAATCTCTTATGTTTTCCGCGTTTTTGAGCGCTGCACTCGAAAGCATTCTGTGTTCGGGCGACATTTTCACATGGGCAGATTCACCGGGTAATCTTTCCGAAATTTCTTCCCGGATTTTATCTAGAAATAAGTGTTCTACCATTTTCTGTGAATTGAATTAAGGAACGAAAAAAAAATAATCATTCTGTTTCTTAAGTATACGAAGATAGTTTTATTTTAAATTTCAGACCTAGTTGGATGTGAATTCATAGTGAAAAAACCGTTTATTTTCCGTAATTTTACACATCTATTTATTTAAAACAAACATAGCATGCAACTGTGGAATACATTAAGTAAAGAGGAACTAGAGGCAAAATGGCGCGAAAGCGGTTACAAATTTGTGACAATTTCGTTTTACCAATATGCTCATATTCTAAATCCTCGTCTATTCAGAGATCACCTGTTCCAAATGTGGTCAAATATCGATGTTGTCGGAAGAACGTACGTCGCAAAAGAAGGAATCAATGCACAAATTGCGGTTCCACTGCTAAATCTAGATAGGTTTCGAACGGAACTAAATACAATAGATTTTTTAAATGAAATTCGTTTGAATATTGCGGTCGATGATTCCGAAGCAGAATTTCCTTTTCTCAAGCTGAAAATCAAAGTTCGCGATAAAATTTTGGCGGATGGATTAACAGATGATTCCTTCGATGTTACCAATAAAGGAAAACATTTGTCTGCGGAAGAATTCAATGCACTTACCAACGATTCATCTACTATTTTAATCGATTTTAGAAACCATTACGAATCAGAAGTTGGACATTTTAAAGATGCCATTCTGCCAGATGTGGACACCTTTCGCGAGTCGTTGCCTTATATCGAAGAGGAATATTTGAAAGGAAATGAAGACAAGAATCTAGTCATGTATTGTACCGGTGGAATTCGTTGTGAAAAAGCATCTGCTTGGTTTCGACACCGAGGATTTAAAAACGTGCACCAGTTAGAAGGCGGAATTATAAAATACGCCAACGATTGCAAAGAAAAAGGCATTGAAAATAAATTTATCGGTAAGAATTTTGTCTTTGATGAGCGAAGGGGAGAACGGATCTCTGACGATGTGATTTCGGTTTGTCACCAATGCGGATCTCCTGCAGATACGCATACAAATTGCGCAAACGATGCCTGCCATTTATTGTTTATTCAATGCGATTCGTGCAAAGAGAAGATGACGAATTGTTGCTCCTCGGATTGCCAGGAAATGCACCAATTGCCCGAAGAACAGCAAAAAGAATTGCGAAAAGGAATAATGGCGAGTAACAAAATCTTCAAAAAAGGAAGGTCTGAAAAATTACCATTTCAAACTAATACAGAAAAACCTGTATCTTTAATCGAATCAAATAAACAGTAAACAAGGTGATAGCAGCAATAAACTGGGACATAAGTTCTGAAATCTTTGACGGGTACAAAACACCAAATTTGTACGGATTATTATTTATTTCCGGACTTATACTAGGCTATTTCGTCGTGAAAAGAATGTTCAAAAAAGAAAATATCGATGAGCAAGCGATGGACAAGCTAGTTATGTACATGGTTTTGGGAACGATTATCGGCGCAAGATTGGGACACGTTTTTTTCTACGGACCTTATTGGGATGTTATCGATGCAAACAATGTTGTTTTGGAACGCGGCTATCTTTCTCATCCAATCGATATTCTCAAAGTTTGGGAAGGCGGTTTAGCTAGTCATGGCGCGGCAGTTGCCATTTTAATTATGTTATTTGTTTATTCCAAAAAAGTTGTAAAAAAACCATTTTTATGGATTTTAGACCGTATTTCTGCTCCAATTGCAATTGGTGCAACCTTCATTCGTTTGGGGAATTTGGTGAACCATGAAATGGTGGGCGATGAAACAACTTTGCCTTGGGGATTTCGATTTCTTTACCACGATTACAACCTGTATGATGGCACTTGGGCAAGTATTCCAATGCGACATCCAGCACAATTATACGAAGCGATTTGTTATTTGATTTCATTTGGAATCCTACTTTTCCTATACTGGAAAAAAGACTTGTGGAAAAAACCAGGCGTTATCTTCGGTACATTTCTAATCTTTATTTTTGGATCGCGCTTCTTTGTGGAATTCGTAAAACTAGGTCAAACCGCAAGAGACGAATATTTAGTTTTGAATACAGGGCAAATTTTGAGTATTCCACTTGTTTTAGTGGGTGTTTATTTGGTTTGGAAAGGACTTTCGAAAAAAGTGTAAAACATATTTTTTTTAGGGATTAGTTCTTCGAATAAATTCGGAAACCAAAATTCCTGCGGCTACCGAAACATTTAAAGATTCTGCCTGACCAATGCGCGGAATTGAAATTGGATGCGTGATAAATGGTAAAATAGCTTCAGAAATTCCATTTCCTTCATTTCCAAGAAGAAGAATACCGTTTTTTAGTTCTTGTTGTGCATAAATAGATTCACCAGAAAGTAGCGCGCCATAAATTGGAACAGTTTGTTTTTGAAGCCATTGTGCTAAATCTACATACGTAATTTGCACACGAAAAATAGCACCCATACTAGCTTGAACTACTTTTGGATTGTGGCATTCTACCGTGTTTTTTGAACAAACAATAGTGGAAATTCCAAACCAATCGGCTATTCGTAAAATGGTACCCATATTTCCTGGATCTTGCAAACCATCCAATGCTAGAATTAAATTATTTTGAACGGAAAAATCGGAAATTTCCTTTTTCCGAAGCATTGCGAATGCTTTATTTGGTGTTTTTAAAGTCGAAATTTGAGCCAATTCTGTTTCTGAAACACAATAGGATTCAGCGCTTGGATGGCTAAATTTAAACTCGGCTGTGTGCACAATCAACTGGACGGAATCGCTAGCAAATGCAATAGCTTCAAGAACCATTTTTTCACCTTCTACACAAAATAATCCCTCTTCTTCACGGATTTTTTTCTGGTGAAGGGAGCGAATCCATTTAATCTTATTCTTCGAAAGGTCTGACACTGCTGCTTTATTATTATTTTTGTTCTACAAAAGTATGCTTAGAATTCTCAAAATTACATATATTCTCCTAATTATTGGGCTTCTTGCATATAGTTGCAAGCAAACCAAGTATGTCCCAACAAATAAATATTTAGTAAAGAAAAATATAATCCAAGTGGAAGAAGCACATTTGGACGAGGATAAAGTGTTGGAAATTATCCGTCAAAAGCCAAATTTTAAAACATTTGGAATCAAAATGCGC
Organism: Crocinitomicaceae bacterium; assembly: GCA_044354635.1. Taxonomy (GTDB): domain Bacteria; phylum Bacteroidota; class Bacteroidia; order Flavobacteriales_D; family Crocinitomicaceae; genus M0103. The sequence continues at coordinate 7,305 of JBIKZR010000066.1, forward strand.
TTATGGGCATACAATCGAGTGGATTCAGCAGCAGTAGCAGAAAAACGATTTGCTCGAACAATTTCCCTGCGGCAAGAAAATAAACAACGGTTTGAGCGCGTTCAGCGAATCAACCAACGGCGCATAGAAAAAGCCTACGAAAAAGGAAGCGATTTATATACGGAGAAAATTATCCGTTACAAAGATAGTGTGAATCCAAAATTGTTTTTTCGGGAGTGGTTCAAGTATAAAATTGGAGAGAAACCCATTGTTTTTGATTCCATTCCTTTTAATAAATCACTGGAGCAATTGAATGTTTACCTGCGGAACAAAGGCTATTATTATGGCTCTGTTGCTGGCTCTGTTGCTTTTAAAGAAAGGAAAAGAAAAGCCATTGTAACGTATACTTTGCGTCCTGGAAAACAATATCTCATCGATTCCATTTTTGTGGAGTCCACGAATCAATCGGTAAAGTCCGAATACGCAAAGTTTGTGAAGATGCATCCCGATTTACCTTTGATGAATCAACCATTTGATACGGATTATTTAAATGAGTACCGAAACAAAGTAGCCAAACACATGCGCGATAATACGCTATATGGTTTTAGTAGTTCCCACATCAATTTTAGCGCAGATACCACGGCAGAAACGATGTCGGTTACGCTTGGAGTTGTTTTCACCGATCGCATGGTTCGTTCCGCGTTGAACAGGGATTCGCTCGTGCCAATTAAACATAAAACAACCTACGTAAAGGAGGTTTATTTCCACATCGCTGATACAACTTATTTCAAGGGGAATTTTAAAAATACCGTCGAGCAAATGGGATTGTCCTTGTTGGATCAACAATTTGTCAGAACGCTAGATACCTTTGTTTTTGCTGAAATAAAAAAGAGAAACTCCGATCAATTGGATAAGTTTAGAATAGCTACTTTTTTATACAATGGCGAATTAGTAATCGCTCCGGAAGTAATTGAAATTCAAAATTACCTGGAACATGAAAATGTGTACAAGGAATATTATTTGGAAAGAAGTTACTCTCGTTTGCTTCAACTCGGACTTTTTCAAGTAATAAAACCTGTTTTGGTTGAAGTTCCGGGTACAGATTCAATCGAAGTCCATTATTACCTTGTTCCGATTGAAAAGCAGAGTGTTGGATTTGAACCTCGTGCAACAAATTCCAATGGATTTTTAGGTGTCGCCATAACG
>JBIKZR010000349.1:0-2781 GCA_044354635.1 Crocinitomicaceae bacterium
ATTACTTTTTTTCGCTGCGTGGGAAATGGAAAATACAGCAATTACTGCTAAAAATTAAGCCCGACCATATCTATTGTCAGCTAATACGAACTGCTGAATACGTGAAAAATTACCATTTATGTCCAAAAACCTTGGATTATATGGATGCTTTTTCCAAAGGAATGGAACGGCGAATTGAAAAAACCCCGTGGTATTTAAAGTGGCTATTCATTCTTGAAACCAAGCGTTTGAAGATGTATGAGCGAACTATTTTCGACTATTTTGAACACAAAACGATCATTTCAGCGCAAGACCGCGAGTTTATAAGCCATCCCGAAAAAGCAAAAATAACGTGTGTCCCAAATGGAATTGACGCTTCTTTTTTTGAAGCACCACAACTTGAACAAACTTTCGATCTTGTATTTATCGGTAATTTAAATTACGCACCAAATGTGGAAGCGGTTGCCTTTATTTCCAACGAAATTCTTTCCGCTTCTTCCACCTTGACTTGCCTTGTTTCCGGCGCCAATCCGCATGCAAGCGTGCAACGAATTTGTAAAAACAATCCGCAGATTACCTTGCAGGGTTGGGTGGAAGACATTCGATTTGCCTACCGACGCGGAAAAATCTGTATTGCGCCAATGTTTATTGGAACGGGAATGCAAAACAAATTACTGGAAGCAATGGCTTTAGGAATTCCTTGCGTAACAACCGATTTAGCAAACAATGGCATCCATGCGGTAGATCAAGAATCGGTATTGGTTGCAAACACGAAAGAGGAGTTTATTTTAGCGATTAATTCCTTGCTTGAAAATCCCGAATTATATGCCAAAATCGCAAGCAACGGAAAAGCATTTGTCAAAAAGAATTACAGCTGGAAAACTGCCAATGAGGCGCTAATAAATTTACTTCTTTCTCAGGAAAAGAATTAAAAAGGAAATGCCCTTTAAATAAACAAAATATGGGATTTTTACGTTAATTTTGCAGCACGAAAAAAGTAGAATGGAAATTACAATAAATACGATATCGGAAGCGATTGAAGAAATTAAACAAGGACGAGTAGTTATTGTTGTGGATGATGAAGATAGAGAGAACGAAGGCGATTTCCTTACTGCTGCTCGAAATGTTACGCCGGAAATAATAAATTTTATGGCAACCCACGGACGCGGATTAATTTGTGCGCCAATTGTGGAAGATCGCTGCGATGAACTTGGTTTGGACTTAATGGTGCGTTCCAATTCTGCTGCATACGAAACACCATTTACCGTTTCTGTAGATTTAATTGGGCACGGCTGTACAACCGGAATTTCTGCAAGCGATCGCGCTAAGACAATTTTAGCCTTAATTAACCCAGAAACAAATCCGGAAGAATTAGGAAAACCTGGACATATTTTCCCGTTGCGCGCAAAAAAAGGTGGCGTTTTAAGAAGAGCCGGACATACAGAAGCTGCAACAGATCTTTCCAGATTGGCAGGTTTTGAAGCTGCAGGTGTAATTGTGGAAATCTTAAACGAAGACGGTTCGATGGCGCGTATGCCACAACTGTTGGAAATTGCAAAAAAATTCAACTTAAAAATAATTACGATTAAGGATTTGATTGAATACCGAATCAAAAATGAATCCCTTATCGAACGCGTGGTGGATGTGAAAATGCCCACAACGTATGGTGATTTTCAATTATTCGCTTTCAAGGAAATAAATACCGATCAAGAACACTTGGCGCTGGTAAAAGGAACGTGGGAAAAAGATGAAGCGGTTTTAGTCCGTGTGCATTCTTCCTGCATAACTGGCGATATTTTCGGTTCGTGTCGCTGCGATTGTGGTCCGCAACTCCACAAAGCAATGGAAATGATTGAAACGGAAGGAAAAGGTGTAATTATCTACATGAACCAAGAAGGACGCGGAATCGGTTTAATGAATAAACTGAAAGCCTACAAATTACAGGAGGAAGGATACGATACCTTGGAAGCAAATATCAAACTTGGTTTCAAAGGCGACGAGCGCGATTATGGAATTGGAGCGCAAATGATTCGCAATCTTGGTGTTACCAAAATGCGACTGATGTCCAATAATCCAACAAAAAGAACTGGTTTAACTGGATATGGATTGGAAATCGTTGAAAATGTTCCCTTGGAAATAGAGAGCAATATTCACAACGAATTGTACCTTCAAACCAAACGCGACAAAATGGGACATATCCTTAAAATGGACGATAATACGCAGAATTCGTAAAGATGTTAACCGCAAAAGGAATAGTAAAATCGTATGATTCCCTTCAGATTTTGAAAGGAATAGATCTGGAAGTTGCAGAAGGTGAAATTGTTTCCATTGTTGGCTCATCTGGAGCAGGAAAAACGACACTTTTACAAATTCTAGGAACGCTAGACCGTCCGGATAAAGGCATAATTCAGGTAAACGGAATTGACCCATTTTCGCTTTCCGCCAAAAAACTTTCTGCTTTTCGCAACCAATCCATTGGATTCATTTTTCAATCGCACCAATTGCTGCCAGAATTTTCAGCGTTGGAAAACATCGCCCTTCCTTCTTTAATCAAAGGAGAATCGATGGAATTTGCAAAAAAAGAAGGACTTCGATTGTTAGACATGGTTGGTTTGCTTGCGCGTGCTGAACACAAACCAAACGAACTTTCGGGCGGCGAACAACAGCGTGTTGCCGTTTGTCGTGCATTGATAAATCACCCAAAGGTTATTTTTGCTGATGAACCATCCGGCAACTTGGATTCCCATAATTCGGAGGAACTTCATAAATTATTTTTTCACCTTCGCGACGAATTCAAGCAAA
>JBIKZR010000067.1:0-8466 GCA_044354635.1 Crocinitomicaceae bacterium
GCCAACCGTTATGTGGGATTGTCCATACCCGAAAAATTCCCAAAATATATTTTGAAATAATACCAATATTTGGTATGTTTGCTAAAATTAGTAGTTATGAGTAAAAACACATCAATTACTTTGGGTAGTTATTTTGATCAATTTATTCAAAGTATTTTAAGAGAAGGACGGTACAAAAATGCAAGTGAGGCAGTTCGTGCTGGATTAAGACTACTTGAAGAAGAGGAACAGAAAATTATTGCTTTGCGTCATGCGATTGACGAAGGTATTAATAGTGGTTTAGCCGAAGATTTCGACCCTGACCAGCATTTAAAAATGTTGAAAGCAAGCAGGAAATAAATGGCAAAGTTTAAGTTAACAAACAATGCCGTAAAGGATCTATCCGATATATGGTATTACACTGTTGAGGCATGGTCTGAAAGTCAGGCGGACAAATATTATAAGCTAATAATTAGTGCTTGTTCAACAATCGCTAAGAAACCACAAATTGGTAAAGTATATTCAGAAATTTATCCAGATCTGAAAGGAAAACTTACCTCAAAGCATATAATTTTCTATCGTGTATTGGGGGACCAAACGATTGAGATAACAAGAATTCTGCACGAACGAATGGATTTGAAGAATAAATTAGTTTCACTGCTTCCTTCGGAGGTGAAAAAATGAACCCCACATAACACGGGTCTAACTGCATGCCTCAGTTCTTTCTTCCCTGCCTGATGGCAGACAGGGAAACAACGATTTTTATGAAAGAAAATAATCTAACTTCGAATTTGGGATTACTTTAAAAATCGCCACCTTCTCTAAGCGAGAAAACGTTATTAATCTAATCAGGGTTAATTCTAACGTTAAATCTTACTGTTCGGAACTTGTTTCGAAGGTTGTGAAAGGATTGAAACGATCCATTGTATTTACTTCTTTCAACACACTATTTTCAACGCGCACTACCCGACCAGGAAATTTCTCCACCATGGTCATATCGTGTGTTGCCATTAAAACTGCTGTTTTTTCTTCTTGTGCGATGGCTAGTAAAAGTCGCATTATTTCTTGAGAAGTTTCCGGATCTAAATTTCCGGTTGGTTCGTCTGCAAGAATCAATTCCGGTCTATTCAATAACGCTCTTGCAATAGAAACACGTTGTTGTTCTCCTCCGGAAAGCGCATGCGGCATGGCATTTATTTTTTGTTCTACACCAACCAATTGCAAAACGTCTTTCGCCCGTTTCAACATTAAATTAGTGTCTTTCCATCCCGTTGCTCCAAGCACAAACAGTAGGTTCTGAAGTACTGTTCGATCCATTAACAGTTGAAAATCCTGAAAAACGATTCCAATTTTTCTACGCAGCATAGGAATTTCCTTTTTACTCAGTTTTCGTAAATCAAAACCCGCTACATTTCCTGTTCCTTCCGTTAAAATTAATTCTCCGTAGATGGTTTTCAGTAAACTACTTTTCCCGCTACCTGTTTTCCCGATGAGGTAAACAAATTCATTTACGTCCATTTCAAATGACACCTCATTCAACACCAAAGCACGTTGCTGGTAGATTTTGGCGTTTTTTATTTGTACAACTTTTTCCACGGAATAAAATAATTTAGTGTAAAGGTGGAAAAATACTAGTAGCTAATAGCGAAATGGTGGATAATAATCTTAACAGATTCACGTTTAAAACTTTTAAGCTCGCGCGCCAAGTCAGAGCCGATGTCCCTTAATTTTACTTGATTAAAAGCAATTGTACTATGAAAAGATTTTTGGTCTTCCTGTTGATCTTCCTGCATTCTTTCACGTATTCCCAAACATCCGAGAAATACAACAGTGAATACGAGAATTTTTACCGTGGCGAAGAGTTGTTTGCCAAGGAGCAGTATGCTGCCGCGCGAATTGAATTTAGAAGGTTTGCCGATGGGTTCAATAAACCAAACGATCCGATGTTTATAAAAGCATTGTATTACGAAGGGTTATCGGCATTGGAACTATTCAACAACGATGCAGTAGCGCTGTTGGAAGATTTTAATAAAAACTATCCGGAAAGCATTTTTAAAAAAGACATATTTTTTCGTCTTGGAAAATATTTTTACCAAAAGAAAGAATATGGAGAAGCTTTGGTTTGGCTCGATAAATTGAAAGTACAAGATGTGGAACCAGAAAATAAAGAAGAATTCTATTTTAAGGTTGGCTATGCGAATTTTCAGGAAAATAAATTACCTCCTGCAAAAAGTGCTTTTTATGAAGTAAGGAGTGGAACTACGCAATATGCTGCGCCAGCTTTGTATTATTATTCTCACATTTCGTATATGGATAAATCCTACCAAACAGCGCTGGAAGGATTCTTGAAATTACAAACGGATGAAAACTTCTCGAAAGTGGTTCCCTATTATATTACCCAAATTTATTACTTGCAGGGAAAATATGCAGAAGTAACTACTTATGCGTCAACGGCAATGGACTCCGGCAATGTTGTAAACAAAAATGACATGAACCATTTGGTTGGTGACGCCTACTATCGAATTGGAAAATTTGATGAAGCGGTTCCTTTTTTGGAAGCATTTAACTTAAAGTCTAATACCACCCGTTTTGATGATTATCAGCTTGGTTTTGCATATTTAAAGAGTAAAGAATATACCAAAGCGATTAAAATTCTGGACAAAGTAACCAGAGAAAAAGACAGTTTGGGACAGGTAGCATTTTACCATATCGCAGAGGCATATTTAAAATTAAATAATCTTGTTGCTGCACGATCAGCATTTGAGGCAGCTTCCGAAAGTGATAAAAACGTAAAAACACAAGAAGATGCCTTATATAATTATGCTGTATTATCGTATAAGTTAGATTTAAATCCATACGACGAAGCAGTTATTGCCTTGGAAAATTACCTGAATCGTTTTCCAAATGCAGACCGAAAATATGATGTTTATCAGTATTTGGTTACCGTTTATTCTTCTACCAACAACTACGCGAAAGCGCTTGCTTCGTTGGATAAATTACCAAACAAGGATACAAAGTTAAAAACGGCCTACCAACTGGTTGCGTTTAATCAAGGGGTTGAATTTTTCCAAAAAGGAGAATTAGCAAAATCAATTGCTTCTTTTGAATTGGTGGAGAAATATCCAATTGATGCCACCATGACCGGAAAAGCGAAGTTTTGGGCTTCAGATGCTAATTTCCGACTCAATAATTTAGATAAAGCGATAAAAGGCTACAAAGAGTTTTTAGCATTACCAGCAACGCTTTTACAAGATTTGAAAATAGACGCCTATTATAATTTGGGATATGCCTATCTGAAAAAGGAAGACATTTCTCAGTCTTTGGATAATTTCACTATTTACTGCAGATCCGCTGTTAAAAACAAAAACAAATTAGCAGATGCAAACATGCGCGCTGCAGATGGCTATTACATTACAAAACAAAATGAAAACGCCATAAAATATTACCAGGAAGTTTTAAAATTGAAATCGGGCTTCGAAGACCAAGCGCTATTTTATATGGCTAAAACGTATGGTTTTTCAGGAAAAGACGATTTGAAAATTGTAAATTTAGTGGACATCATAAACAATTACCAGCAATCGAAATATACGCTGTTGTCTGTTTATGAAGTGGCACTTTTGTACAAAGCAAAGAGCGAATACGATAAATCGATGCGTTACTTCAATCAAATTTTAAGTGATTTCCCAACTTCTGAGCTTTTCATTAGTTCAAAAGTAGAAATCGCAGATATTTACTATAAAAAATGGGAATACGCAAAAGCAGAATCGAACTACAAGCAGATTTTAGCCGAGTATGGCGAAGACCGCATAATTTGTGAGAAATCTGTTCAAGGATTAGTTGATGTATATGCGGCATTGAAGCAACCGGAAAAAGCAAGTGCTTTGGCGGAGCAATATGCGTGTGCAAACATTTCTGTAGACCAACAAGAAGGATTTTATTATACGCCTGCTTTGGATTCTTATGTTGACAGCTTGTATGCTGCGGCAATTCCACAATTTGAAAAATACTTGGAACGTTTCCCAACAGGTAAATTTTCAGCAGAAGCGATTTATTTTCTTGCAAATTCCTATTTCGAAACAGAAAACAAGGAAAAGGCAATTGAAAACTATAAAAAAGTGCTGGAAGGCTCAAACAATGCAAACACCGAATTTTCAGCATCTCGCGTTGCGCAGCATTTGTATAACAATGGCCAGTTTGAAGAGGCAATAGAATTTTACAAGCGACTGGAGAAAGTTTCCGCAAAACCTGCGGTGATCTTCAATGCTAAAATTGGTGCGATGCGCTGTAATTTCTTAGTAGAAGATTGGTCTAATGCTGCAATTTACGCAAAAGCGGTTCTGGAAAGCAGCCAAATCAATAATACGATCCGATTAGAGGCGGAATACGCTAAAGGAATGTCTAATTTTAATTTGAATAATTTCACGGAAGCAAAACTTTCTTTGGAATGGATTGTGAAAAATTCGACTACTGTGATGGCGGCAGAAGCGAAATATTCATTGGCTGAAATGTATTACAAGCAGCAAGAATACACTAAAGCTGACACAGAAATTCGGGCATTGATTAAAATGAAGCCAACGTATAATTACTGGGTTGCAAAGGGTTTAATTTTGCAGGCGCGCGTATTGATTACAAAAGACGACCTTTTTCAAGCAGAGCAAACGTTGAAGTCAGTGATTGACCATTATTCCAACAAAGATGACGGAATTATCTTGGAAGCGGAAGAATTATTTAACGAGCTGATGCAACTGAAAAGTAAGCCAAAAGCGATTGACCAGGAAGGCGAAACAGTTATTGATGTTAATGAAGGAGGAAAATAAGCATGAAAAAAACACTAATTAGTTGTCTGTATATTCTTTTTGGTTCTCTTGCTTTTGGACAAGGAGGATCGGATGTTGTAACGGTTGTAGGATTGGGAAACCGACAAATTGAACCGGCTTACCGAATGACGGAAAGTCCAAAGATTATTGACACCACGATTGCTAGCCCGGTATCGGAATACCCACTCTTGTTTTTACAATATGCTACGAGTATTGAATTAGACAAAATCAATCCTGCGACCATAAAAACAGAACCAAAGCTGCAACAGATCTACCAAACGTATGTGAAACTTGGCGTTGGAACAGAATTAATGCCTTTGGGAGAAATTTACTTCGATTCCAAACGCGACCGAAAATTTTTATACGGTGCCCATGTTAAACATTTAAGTTCGTTCGGAAATTTTGAAAACTATGCACCGGCACAGTTCGACAGAACAAAAGTTGGTTTGTATGGCGCATTGAATGAAAAAAGATATACACTTCGATCGGATATGCATTACAATAACCAGGGTTTACATTATTATGGATGGAAAATTCCCACAGATTCCGTGAACCGCGATGAAACGGCGCAGCGCTTTCAAGATGTTGGCGGCTCGTTTAGTTTTGCATCCCATAAAAAAGATAGCGCAACCCTAAACTATAAAGTTGGTTTGGAATATTTCAATTATACGTCAAAAAAACCGTTGTTAGATAGTTTATCAGATTGGCGTGCGCGCGAAAATTATTTTGCACTAAAAACAAGTGGTTTCTATAAATATGGGAAGGAAATATTTGCAGCAGATTTTAATGTGCGGTACAATGGATACAAATATGGCGTAGAATCGGATACGAATAGTGTTGCGCTGGATTCGGGAATTGTGCGCAACAACACAATTATAAATCTTAAACCTACGATTACAACTTTTTCAAAAGACAACCGTTTAAAAGCGAAAATAGGGGTAGACATTGTTGTGGATGCGAGTGCAACAACCAAAGCACACATTTATCCGGTTGCGGAAGTAAAATACTCTTTGTTTAATGATATTTTTATTCCTTATTTAGGCTTGAGAGGTGGATTGAAACAAGTAACCTTTAAAACACTGACAAGGGAAAATGAATTTCTTTTGACCAATGTTCCGCTGCGGAATGAAAGCACGGCAATTGATGCCTATTTCGGTTTTAAAGGAACACTTTCCAAGCGCATGAGTTTTAATTTGAGTGCAAGTTTTGCTCGCGTAAACGATAAAGCTCTTTTTGTTACGGACACGACTTTTTCTGTCGGTAATAAATTTAATGTGATTTACGACACCTTGAATTTCACTACGCTAGAAGGTTCCTTGTCTTATCAATTGAATGAAAAACTAAAGATTGACGCCTTGGCGCGCTATAATTCTTATTCTTTGTTGAATAATTCCTATGCATGGAATTTACCACAATGGGAAGCTGTTATTAAAGGAAGCTACAACTTGTTTGACAAATTCCTTGTGAATTTAGATGTAAATTTTGAAGGCGGAAGAAAAGCCTTAGTTTATGCAATGGAGGAAGGTGTTACATTAGAAAACGGACAGTATGCAAAAACACTTGGATTCATTGCGGATATTAATTTAGGTTTGGAATACCGGTACAACAAGCGTATTTCTGCCTTTATTCAAATGAATAATTTAGCATCACAACGCTATAACCGTTGGTACAACCATCCTGTTCAAATCTTCCAATTTATGGGAGGAATTACAGCACGGTTTTAACCAATAAAACAAGATTAAGGAATCCCTACTTGTACAGAAGAGTCGAGTGGTTCTAGATTGCCCATGAAAAGTGGAAAAATCCGACGCTTAATCGTTTGTTTTTTCCGTTTCAATAAGTGTACTTGGCTGCTTAGTTACTTTTGGGAAGTATTTCCGTTGCCGAATAAAAATTAGAATTACACCACTTGTTATGGAAGCATCCGCCACATTCCAAATTGCTGGAAACACTTCTCTTCCTGCGAGAAAAGGCATCCATTCTGGCCAATTTGCTTGAAATTTAAACATGTCCACAACATTTCCCATTAGGAAACCCGTATGGCGCGTTTCGATTTTTCCAAAGAGTCCACAATCCGTAAAAACGCCTGAGCCTTCCAAGTGATTGAAGCCCATGCATGGATCGTATGGGAAAATAAAATCATAGCACATGGAATCGATTAAGTTTCCAGTGGCTCCAGCCAAAATCAATCCAATAGCAATAAGAAACTCTCTTCGTACGCCTGCTTTCGCTTGCGTATACCAATAGTAACAAATTCCGCCAATAGCAATAATTCTGAAAACACTCAAGGCAAGTTTATGCCACATTTGATTCCCGAAAGTGGTGCCAAAAGCCATTCCCTGGTTTTCGATATATTCGAGAAGAAACCAATCTCCAAGAATAGGGATATTTTCCCCAGGAAAAAAATGGATTTTAATATAGATCTTCGTCAGTTGGTCTATAAGTAATATAAGTGCAATTACAGCACCTACAATCAATAGATTTTTTTTCATGTGTGTCAACTTGGACTATACTAAACCAATAGAATTTTCTAAATTCGTTAGCGATAAGAAAAGAAATTATCTGCCTTCTGCGTTTTTTGCCGCTATGCTCATTGTAGCGTGGGGAACCAGCATCAATCTCTCTTTTTGGATTAATTTTCCCGTTACACGACAAATACCGTACGTTTTATTTTGAATTCGAACGAGCGCAGCATTTAAACTTTGAATAAATTTTTCTTGCCGCGCAGCTAATTGCGCAACTTCCTCGCGCGACAAAGTTTCTGAACCATCTTCCATCATATTGAAGGTTCTGCCAGTATCGTCTGTTCCGTGATCGTCATTGTGCGAGAGGGAACCTAATAAAAGAGCGTAATCTTCGTGCGCTTCCTTTAGTTTTCGTTGAATTAACTCTTTAAATTCAACTAATTCTGAATCTGAATATTTTGTTTTTTCTACAGACATAGTCTTTTTTCTTCTATTTTCAATTGCAGCACCCATTTTGTGCTCGGTGAACAAATATAATTCAAAATTATATAGAATCAAGTAATTTCAATAGAATCAAAGGTAGAATTAAGGAATGTGCAATTTTTCTGTTTTTACTATGGAACAGATTTCTGTATCTTCGCTCCGTGGTAAAATTATTTTTAGGCAATAGAGCGGGGGTATTATTTTTAATTCCAGTTCTAGTTTTCGTTTATTTAGGGGTTAATTATTCCATTGAATACTTCATTCATGGCCAAACGAGCAATTTAGGCTTTTGGGGAGAAGCGGTAATTGTATATCCTAAACTTTCTGCTATTTCTGCTGCAATTATTATCATTTTGAATGCTTTTTTAATCAACCACATCTTCAATACCAATGAATTTTTGGAGCGAAACAGTTACATGTCGTCTCTTTTATATGTTGTTTTGATGAGTTTTTACCACTCTTTTTACAGTCTAGATGGAATTTTAATTGCGCATTTAGGCCTTATTCTAATGCTGTACCAGTTTTTCAAGTTGCGTCAAAATCAAGACGGGCGGATTCCTATTTTTAACGGGGCAATATTTGCTGGAATAGCAGCGAGTTTTCATCCGCCATTGCTTGCTTTTTTGCCGTTTTTGTTATTTATGATTTGGATCATCAGACCATTTGTTTTTCGGGAAACAATTCTAGCACTCATTGGTTTTGGCATTCCACTGGTTTATGCA
>JBIKZR010000350.1:0-2777 GCA_044354635.1 Crocinitomicaceae bacterium
TAAGATTGTTCAGGAATATCAATTAGGAATTGTAGCGCAGGATTTTAAACCGGAAGCAATGGCCGCTGCCTTGAATAAAATGACAAAAGAAAGTATTGATGCATTTAAGTTAAATGCCGATAAAGCAGCAAAAATTCTAAATTCGGAAGAAAACATGAAACGTTTGCACAACGAAATGGAAAGGTTGTTAAACTAAAAAGAGCGAATATCTCTTGTGAAACATTCGCTCTAATCTATTTAAAGTATTCTACTTGTTAAGATTTCTTAGCGCTTTTTTTTGCCTTCCAATCTAAGAAGATGAGCAGAAGAATACCACCCAACAATAGGAAAGAACCAATTCCAGCAACCGTATTTGCTTTGTGGAACTTCGGTAAATCAAAAACAAATTCAATTGAATGTTTGCCGGAAGTTAACTCCAAACCTCTCAATAGGTAATCCACTTTCAAGATTGGCACTTCTTTTCCATCCACAAATGCTTTCCATCCATCAGCATAATATATTTCCGAAAAAACAGCCAATTGCTTGCCTTTTAAATCTGCAGCATACGTTATTTTGTTTGGAGCGTAGGATTTCAGTGAGATAGAACCTTCTCCGGAATATTTTTTAGCACCTAGTTTCTTCGCTTCTGAGTCCAATAGAACCGCCTCCTCAGCAGGTTTGAATTCATTAATCACTTTCATGGAAACAAGCGAAGTAAATGATTTTGCTGTATCCATTTGCATTGTCGCAGCTGGAACTAAATTCGTTTTTCCATTTACGTCCATTACAAACAGAGCTTCAACACCTTCCGTAAGTCCATTACTCAAAGGAATATTCAAAGTATCTTTTCCAGTTAAAACATATTGGATTTTTTCACCGCCATAAATCGTTGCTTTTTGCTGTGGCGCATAATTGACTAAAAACGTTCCGGTTCCTTTGTTTTCGATTGCAAACTGATTTCCCAAAGCTCGAATTTCATCGTTTGGTGTTGGATATGTTTCGATGGTTTTTACCAACCATGCGTTCCCCAAAGCTGTTGGATTTGGACTTGCAACATCGCCTTTTTCATCGCTTTGAATAAAGTATTTAACATTCAGCATGTCGTACACTTTGTTATTCATTTTAGACAAATGGAAATCAAACAGGTTGTTGATATTTCTAAGCTTCGCACCGTGATAGCCACCAATCGACTTATGGAAATAAGAAGCTCTCGTAGAACTCCACAAGTTGTTCATTTCGGCGACTCTATAGTTTGTATTGAAATTCAGAGCTGAAAAGCGGTAGGACTCGATTAAATTCCTTTTTGCAGTGCCCGTATATCCAAGTTCCATAGCTTTTTTCGTTCCTTCTGATTCCGCTTTATCGATAATTGCTTTTAAATTTGGAGCGAGAGAAATTTCATTTTCTAAAATTTGTGCATCAGCAGAATTCGCTGCAATAGGATAGTTTGCAATGCCGGCTTCCTCCCAATATTTCAATTTGTTTCCTTCTTCTTGCGCTCCCAAATAAGCATACGCAACCGGAATAGAATCCATCATTGTTAGAAGCACAATTCCTATGACAAGAATACTTCCTGAAATAGAAGTGTAGAAAAATAGCATTAAAAAAGCGCCGCCAAACAACACAAATAAAATGGTTCGTGTCATACTTGCATTAAAAATATCTGAACGAAGAATTTTTAACTTGTCAAAGTTTTTGTAGTAAGGTTCCGCTTGTTGGGCAATAAACTCATCCAATTGAGCAGGATTATTCACGTCCAAGTTGTACTGTGTAAGAAGCGCTTGCGGATCCATTCCTGTGATTTGCTTGCGGATATTAGTTTCGATTCCTGAAAGTTGCTTCTGATCGCCTTCAGAGGAATAAGAATCTCCTAAGCCAATGACTTTAATTAAAAACAAAACAAAAACGAAGCTTCCAACAGCAATCAATACCAACTTTTTCTTTGCTTTAAATTGTTCTCTTTCTTTCATCAAAAGATCTAGGAATAACATTCCCAATAAAGGAATACACAATTCCACCAGCACCAAAATAATGGTAACTGTTCTAAACTTGTTGTAGCCCGGAACATAGTCGATGAAGAAATCGGTTAAACCCATGAAATTTTTCCCCCAAGAAAGCATAATTGCCAAAACCGTAGCTGCAAATAGCGCCCATTTTATTTTAGATTTCACAAAGATTAATCCTAGAAAAGCCAACAAAAATGCAACAGCTCCAACGTATACAGGACCTGATGTCATTGGTTGCTCTCCCCAATAAGCAGGATAGTTTTGCAGTTCATTTTTTTCAGCAGAGCTAAAATCGGAATTATCCAAAATATCCTGAAATTGACTTCCTCCAATTGCGAAAGATCCGCCACCTTTAACATTTGGGGAAATAAGTGTGAATGTTTCACCCATTCCATACGACCAATTGGTTATGTAATCTTTATCCAGCCCTTCCGATTGGTTTAGCGCAGGCGTTCCATCAGGATTTAGTGTAACATCATTTCCACCTCTAATCGTGTTCTTTGCATAATCTGAAGTTAAAGCAATATTGCCAATATTGATTGCAAATGCAAGAATAAAAGCTCCGATAACGCCTACAGTTGTAAAAATAAATGGTTTCAGTTGTTTTGCCTTAATTGCATCGAATAGGAAGTAAATCCCAATGAACAACAATACAAATAGAAAATAGTACGTAACCTGAACATGGTTAACTGCTAATTCTAATGTCATGAAAAGCGCTAGTAAAGCAATTCCCCATTTCCAATTGGAACGGTAGGCGTAAATAAAAGCGCCCAATGCAGGAGCCATAAAAGC
>JBIKZR010000068.1:0-8455 GCA_044354635.1 Crocinitomicaceae bacterium
TTCTAGAACGGAGCGAACTGCCAACCAATACAGGTGCCAATTTTTGTATGATTTCCAAACCAACAGCATCGCCTTCTAAGAACCGAATTTTCTGAAACGGGGAAATTGGTGCACTTGCTTTAAATCGGATCCATTCGCAGATTAATCCCATAGACGCAGCAGTTGTAGGGGATATTTCTGCAGGATTTTGAGAGGAAAGATGTGCAAATAATTGATCTAGAACAGTGGTGATAGAAACCCATTCTCCCGATTTTTTTAGCGTGTAGAAATCTAATTCTGGCTCGTCTACTTCCATTCGAATTGCGGAAAGTTCCGTCATTTCGTTTTTTAGCTGCATGCTGTAGGAAATAATTCCATCCTCAAAATTGCGTTTCCGGAAGCGCAAAGAATAGCCTTTTTTTGCAAGATCAAACGTTGGGGAGTCTAAATATATGTCTTCGTAATAATAGACGGAATGGGAAAAAATCTGCAATCCGCTCAGGGCATTAATCGAAGGCAAAAGCGCAATGACGGATGTGTCTTTTCCAAAGATATATTTGCGCTGTTCTTCCGTATTTTGACCAAAGGAGCTGAATCCTAGGAAAAACACCAAGACGAGAAGATGGAGTTTCCTATCAGTTGCCATAATTTCTAAATCTTCCTTTGGTTTCTAAAAAGCTCTCTGGGTTGGTAAGCCGGTGGTAATCCACCAATAAAAAGCCGTTTTCTATGATTTTCGTTTCTCCCTCGTTCCAATTCAGGTTTCGGTTAAAGGCAATCGGATGCGGATCTTCTAGTCGGAAAGCCGCCAAAATAGATGCGCGCCGAGAAGCCAACTTGTGAAAATAGAGTTCTGCAAGTGGCTCCGGCCACTGCGCTGCAGCAATTATTTTCCGAAGGGATTTTTCATCCAACGCCCTAATTTTTGTTGCCATCCAAAGTAGATCGGTATAGCTTGCTTGTTCATACGGCAGCAGCAGCGTGTTGATTGAATTGGTAAATTTTAGTTTATTTCGCTTACATTCCACAACTTCCCATGGAAATTCATTGACTAAGCCTACTTTGAAATCTGCCCGAATCGGTTTAACGCAAACACCAAAACTTGTTCCGAGATCCGAGAAAACAGCAGAAGGTTGGTAGGTATAATTTCCTTTGTGAACCGTTGTCAAAAGGGTATTCGATTCTTTGGAGTCCCAGTTTCCGATGAAATGGTGTGCTAATACTGCGCCCTTTAATTCCTGCCGTTCTGCATTGTTTAGTCCTTCGGGAAGAAAGGAACCAAGTCGTTTTACGCGATCGGGGCGCGCTTCAATCGCACATTTTTTAAAGCGTACAAATTGTTTCCCGATAAAAGGTTCCAAAGTGGGAAGTTCTAAGCACATCGCTTCTGTAATATTGCCGTAAGCGGAAATAAACAGCGATATATCGATTGAATATTTGGCTTTTAGTGCTGCAACAAGACTCGACTTATCGCATACTTCGTTGGTTTCATCGAAGACTAGCGTCAGCAAGTCGGTTCCATAGAAAAACGGATGATCTACATCATAACCCAAAGCTGCAAAAATCCGCGATCCTGCTACATCGGTGTGTACTTCATCGCCCCATTTTACCGTCCAGCCGTTATCCAAATCCAAATCTAAGGCATCGATTTTCGGCGCGGAACCACTCCAACTTACTTCCTCAAATAGAACGACCATGTTTGCTTTGGCTTTTATTTTTTTCTCTTTTGCCAACTGATTGAAACGTGTATACGGGGAAATACTGTCCGGAATTGCTTGCCAGAATGGTGAATCCTCCGGATTTGTTGGGAAGCGATATTTGAATGGAATTCGGTAGGTAAACACGCGCTTGCTTCGCTGTGTATCCCGCAGAAACTGGATTTTTTGTCGGAGGCGAATTTTAGGGTTTGCGTCCTCGTGTCCTTTTTGAATCAACGAGTGTTTGTACCAAAGTAATTCATACAAAAGGTCGAGATTTTCCGGATTCATTTTTGGATTACTTAAGTAGGCTTGTTCCAACGTTTCGTTAAGGTGTTTTACGTGGCGAATAAAAGCTTTCTTTCGCTTTGGAAGAGGAGAATTGTCATGAATAGTTAAATCATTATTAGTCAGTAAATTGCTTGTCCTTCGCAAAATGGCAAGGTCCAAAAGGGAATCGGTGAAAAACGCATGCAATTCCAAGGGATTATTTTTTTGCAGCAGCGTGCCACGTGTGGATTGCGCCGAGCAAACGCCTACCGTGCTAAAAACGCAAAGAAAAAGAGATAACTTAATAAGTTGATTCATTGCCATTTTGTTTTTATCTACTTTATTTTCCGCGTTTCCACTCAAAAAAAGAAGTTATTCCCATTGTTAAAAGTACGATTCCTGCCCAGCAGTAAATCCCGTAGTTAAAGGTTTCAATGCCTTGGTATTGGTAGAAAAATCCCCAGATAAACTGAAGAATTGTTTTGGATAAAACCGTCACCCACATTCCCAAATGGATGAAATTTTCATACGAAGAACAACGATCTGCGTGGTATTTTAACTCGTCCAAAAATTCATGTGCTGTGCGGGTAATAAAAGCGGCAATAAAAAACGGTAAAGATTCCAGCGGAAACCAAAACATCGCCACAAGTGCAAGTTCCATTATTCCCGAACTGATTAAGATATTCCTATGCGTCCGTAATTCGTTGCTGGTAATGTCTGTTTTCACCAATTCCTTGTGCTTAAGTGCATCCAGAAACCACAAAACAGAAAAAACTGTTGTACAAATAAGAATTGCTATCGCCCAATAATTTGGGTTGATTGGATCAAATTGCATACATAAATGTAGTTAAATAAAAGACAATAAATAAGAGCGTACACGTGAATAAATTCGCTTTTTGACTCCAAAAAACAGAGGAAAACGTGCGCTTGATTTGTGAAAGTGTCACCAAACGCCAAAGAATCACGCAACTAAACGTAAGCCATAAATTTTTGGAGGAAACAGAAAGCAGCGCCGCACCCAAGGAAAATAGATTCAAAATATGCAGTAAAAGAATCGTATGGTTGATTCCCAAAACAATTGGAAGCGATTGAACCTGGTGCGTCCTATCTTTCTCACGATCCGGAATGTCTCGGATAACGCTACCAATTAAAACTTGAACAATTGCAAATAAAACCATGCTTTTTACGAGTGGAGAACTAGCGTTTCCTGCACCGATTAAGATTAAACTTCCCCAAGAAAGTCCAATCGTTACATTTTTCACTAAAAAGGTGTTCTTGATTCGAAAAACAGTATTTCCAAAATGAAATTTGATCGAATACAAAGCACCAACAAGTCCAGATAAAGCCAAGGTTAGCCAGGTTGTCCATGATAAATATAGGAAAGCAATTGGAAGGGTAAGCAAAACAAATTGAAGGGTAAATAACAAGTTGAGTTTATTCTTGAAGAAATGCGCCAAATTATTTTTAAGGTTTGCAGCGTTGTCGATAAAGTCATTGAGGCGATAAATTGCAAAAACGCCACAAAAACAACACCAAATAAGCGTTGCATTCGTGTAAATGGAATGATCTTCTGCTAATGAAATTCCGCAGCACAACAAGGAAATTGCAGCGAGATGAAAGCGTTTCAACGGTTTATATGGGCTATCCAAGCTAGTCATGGGCACTCTTGCCGTTTGTTTCTGAAAAATTAATTTTTTGCCAATTTACTAACAATTCAACAATCATTGCTGTTGTTAGCGCATCTGATTTCCAAAATAAGGACTTCCGAACAACGGTTCCGCCCGAAAAAAATACGCCACCTTCCCAGTGAATTTGGTCTTTCTCAATTATAGCATTGGAAAGTAGAAAATGAATTCCCCGTTCAATTTCACATTGGTGTTGTTTTACGCTTTCTTTATCGCTTTGCAGCAGTGTACTCACTGCATAAACGGTGGATTGAATGCAATCGCCATGGTTTATAGATTTTCTGGAATTCCAAGAACCATCTGCGTTTTGATTTTCCCGAATGAATTGCACACAGGCATCCATGCTTTTTTGCAGCCTTTTTTCCCCACTTTTATGCGCTTGCGAAACGGCATATCCTACAGAATAGCGGTTCGGATAATAAGCAGCTGCAAAATCGAATTTCCGTTGGAGAACTTTGCGTTCGATATATGCGATGCTGGATTTCGATCCTTTGCTTTTTTCATCCACCAGCGAAAGTAATTGCAGAATATTTGCATTTACAACCGCATCCAGATCATTGCTGCCAAATGGCATGTACGGTTTTTCTAAATACGGAAAAGCTTGGGTAAATGGTAAAAAATGAAAGAGATTGTGGAACATGTCTTTAAAGATATTCCAGTTTTTAAATTGGTATTCTTCCCCAAACCAAGTTAAAAATGCACCCGTATTTTTATCAAAACCTCTGGAATGGTTGTACCAATGTTGATTATGACGCTGTAAATCCCGATAGCGATCAAAAATCGGAGCAATTTCTTCGGGTTTTAAAAGCGCAGAATCGCTTGGATGTATAATAGAATGGTAATATTCTGCGGCATAACCAATCGAAGTATCGTCTGCATCTTCCATAATATTCGCTGCTTTGTTGACGAATCTATTGGTTAGCGGAAAGTGGGTTGGTCTGCGTACATGTTTCTGTGCATTCGCCGGTCTGAATGTATTGAGTTGCATCTGTGGCGGCAGTAAATTCCAGAAATTATAGTGTTGGTTATTTTTATAGGAAATGATGCGTGGAAAGGATAAATCCAGCACTTCTAGAATTTCTTTTCTGCTGGAATCGATTAAATAGACGCGTGCCAAGGTATTGTGGATAGTTCCTACCGTAAAACAATTTGAATCTTCGTGTTTTTTTGCCTTTCCTCCCAATAAAATAAAATTATTTTCCAATTCCATGGTGGCAACCCATTCTCCACGAAATTGAAAATGTAGCGAATCTGTTTCTTGGTATTGAACCGACTGTAGGTAGTGGATTCCTTTATCAATAAAATTTTCGATGTTTGTTCCATCCAGTGACGTAACTTGTGAATGATAGGTGCTCGTTGAGAAAACCAGACAGAAAAAAGTAACAAACAACTGTTTTAAAGGAATAGAAAGCATACCTAAAACAATTTTAAATGGCCAAATGGCCGATTGATGCAGATTTTCATTTTTGAAAAGGCGTAAGAGCTGTAGCGTTTTTGTTTTCTATAGAAATGGCACAGATAGTAAGAACATACAGAACATGTTGCGTAGAGTAAAAATGGAAATAATAGTTCAGCTATCACATTTAATTCGTTCATTCCTACAAAGTTAAATTAAAATCGTGCGTTAAACAAAAAAAATAACAACTTGAAAAATTCCTTCGTATTTTTGATCTATGGCACCTAACATGGAAAACCTTCTTGCGGAAGTAAGCTTCAAAACCAGTCGCAGCGGTGGAAGTGGTGGCCAACACGTCAATAAAGTTTCTACAAAGGTGGAACTGGATTTCGATGTTTTTGGGTCTAAAACACTTACCGAGGAAGAAAAAGCGTTTATTTCGGAAAAACTTGCTTCCCGTTTAACTTCGGATGGAATTCTGCAGGTGATTTCTCAATCCGAACGCAGCCAATTACGGAATAAAAAAGTAGCGCTGGAGAAATTTCAAGAACTTATCCAAGCGTGCTTTTTTGTTCCTAAAAAACGTAAACCGTCGAAAGTGCCTCATCGCGTAAAAGAAAAGCGCCTTTTAACAAAAAAAATGAAAGCAGAAATCAAGAAACTGCGTCGGAAGGATTTTTAATCTTTTAGAGAAAGAATTTTTTGCGTTTTATTACAGTATATACATCTGCTCTTCATTTGGAAAATCCAATTAAAACTCTAATTCCAACTTTCTAATTCAATAAAAAGAGGGTCTCCTACAAGACCCTCTTAAAACAGTAAACCGCTTTTTTACATTTTTAAAGTAAGTCGAAGCAAAAAGTTGCTTCCTGCTTGTGGATAATAATAGTTCTCTGTAACGCGTTTACCGCCTGAAATATATCCAAAAGTATACCCATTGTTTTCATACAAATGGTTGAAGATGTTATTTGCTAAAACACCAATTTTTATCTCTTTGAACCCCCAATTTGGCAAGGCATATTGGATGGTAAGATTCGTAATATAGTAAGCGTCTAGTGTTCTTTCGGCTGTAGACGTGTTGTCTAAAAATTGTTTACCAACGAACTTGGAAAGTACATTCAACTCCAAACGCTTGATAGGTTCATACGAAATTCCAACTGCTGCAATGGTATTAGGGGAGAAGGCAATATCCGTATTGGAATGCTGAATTACGTCTTGAATCATGTTTCCATTGGCATCGTAGTTGTCGTAATTGTCCACATATTCCGTAAATGCGGCAATCTTGTTCGCACTTAATGTAAGATTTCCAGTAATACTAAGGTTTTTTAGAACCATGTATCCTGCTTCCAATTCAACTCCCATGCGATAGCTTTTTGCAACATTCGTCCGATTGTAAGCGCCAACATCGTTTATTTCTCCTGTTAAAATCAATTGATTGGTGTAATTCATCCAATAGTAATTCGCGTTCACAAACAGTTTTCTTGCCCGAAAACGATATCCAGCCTCAATATTATGCAATGTTTCGTGTTTTGGTCTACTCGCCGCGCTACTTTGAATAAAATCCGAACGAACTGGCTCGCGATTAGCAACACTAAACGAAGCATACACATTGTTTTTTGAATTGAAGTTGTACATTAAACCTGCTTTTGGATTGAAAAATGTAAACTGAACGGATTCCTGCAAAGGCACCAAAACACTGAAGGCTTCATCTACGCCGTCATACGAATAGTTCAAATGGCGAACTTGTACATCTCCAAAAATGTTTAGTTTTCCCCAAAAGTAATTTGCTTTTACATACGCACTTGCTTCTATTTTTTTGGCGTCATTGTCATAATATCGCTGTCCAATCTCACTTTGAGAAGCGGAACGCGCCCAAATAACTTCGCCAAAGTGTCCGCCAAGATATTGGTTTATTCCACCGCCACCAACAACTGAGAAATTCTTTAAATTGGTATAGTTTAGGGAAAAAATTGCGCCATAAAAATCATTGTCCAACCACCTTCTTCGAATTAAATCGGTGCTGGAAATCGTGTCTCCACCAATGGTAAGCGGCGTTAAGCCATACGTTGAAAAATCCTGGTCTTTTTTGTATTGTTCATAATAGCCGCGACCTTTAGTATAATGTCCAGCAAGATTTAACGACAGTTTCTGGTTAAATGTATGCGAAAAATGCAACTGGTAATGGTCTTGCTTGTAATTATCTTCTTCGTTTTTATACGAATAGTAATTGTACGTTCTCGGCTTGGAATTAAATAAATTAGCAGAATCCTCCGCGGTTTGGTAAGTCCCTCCGGGATAATAATTTGCGTAAAAATGATTGAGTAAATCTTCCGATGGACCTTTCAATTTTGCTTCAGGAATTCCATTCCAAGCTTGATACGTAACTTCTTTCCCACTAAAAACAGTTGCTTTTAACAAGGATTTTTTTCCACTCCACGCGCCAGATAAATAGTAGGATTTTAAGTTGGATGCTGCACGATCAATATATCCGTCCGACTGAATTTGGGATAAACGAGCATCTAACACAAACTTTTTGTTTAGTAAACCTGTTCCAACTTTCACCGTATTTCGGAATGTTGAAAAAGAACCAACGGAATTGTCAAGCTCTGCATAAGCCAACTTTTCAATGTTATCGGTTTTTATATTGATGCTTGATCCAAATGCCGCTGCACCATTCGATGAGGTTCCAACGCCTCGCTGCACTTGAATATTATCTGTCGAAGAAGCGAAATCAGGCATGTTTACCCAAAAAACGCCGTGCGATTCTGAATCGTTTAGCGGAATACCATTCACCGTTACATTTGTCCGTGTTGGATCTACGCCACGAATTCGAATGCCCGTGTAGCCGACGCCACCGCCTGCATCTGAAGTTACAACGGTGGATGGAGTCGATTCCAGCAAATACGGCAAATCTTGTCCGAAATTTGAAGATTCAATTTGTTTGGTGCTCAAATTGGTGTAAGTCGTCGGTGTTTTTTCATTTGCTCGAACCGCGTAAACCTGCATCTCTTCAATCATCAAAGCAGATGGAAGCAGTACAAAGTTTTGTTCCGTCACCAAGCTCGAAATCGCAACGCTGGCGGTTTGGGTTTCATAACCCACTACATTAACTTTCAAGACATAGGTTGCTTGTTTTAAGTCTGAAAGTGTATACTTTCCATCGGAATCTGTGAACGTTCCGGAATAGGTGTTTTCCAGCTGAACTTTTACGCCTTTTAAAGCTGTACCGCTTGGATCTTTGATGCTTCCTTGAATGGAATGCTGTGAAAATGCACTGAAGGATGTTGCAAGTGCGAACAAGGTAAAAATGTGTGAAATTCTTGTTTTCATTTTAAATAAAATTTAACAAGAACAAGGGGCTAATTCTCTGAATATGAATAATTAGCAATTAATAAATAATGTTATCATCTTCCCTACGCAGGCATTAT
>JBIKZR010000069.1:0-8435 GCA_044354635.1 Crocinitomicaceae bacterium
TCTACTCGTTTCATTAACTTGTAATGTACAAAAGGTGGTTTTTTCAACGAACGACTCATATCTTACTTATTTTTTTCTTCTTTCGATGATAAACTTATCTGAATACTTCTTCTTATCACGTGTTTTGTATCCTTTTGCTGGAATACTATTACGTGAACGAGGGTGTCCTCCTGAGTTTTTACCTTCACCACCACCCATTGGGTGATCGACTGGATTCATAACCACACCACGTACACGCGGACGACGACCTAACCAACGAGAGCGTCCAGCTTTACCAGAAACTACTAAGTTGTGTTCAGAATTTGATACAGACCCGATTGTAGCCATACATGTTGTTAAAATCATTCTAGTTTCACCAGAAGGCATTTTAACAATTGCATAACGACCATCACGAGCGTTCAATTGAGCGTAAGTGCCTGCTCCACGAGCAATAGCACCACCTTTACCAGGTTTTAATTCAATATTATGAATTACAGTACCAAGAGGGATGTCACTTAAGAAAAGTGCATTTCCTACATTTGGCGCAGCAGTTGTTCCTGCGACTACAATATCCCCAACTTTCAATCCGTTAGGAGCAATAATGTAACGCTTTTCACCATCTGCATAAAATAACAATGCAATATGCGCTGTACGGTTTGGATCGTATTCGATCTCTTTAACTGTACCAGGCACATCGTGCTTGTCTCTTTTAAAATCAATGATTCGGTATCTTTGTTTGTGACCTCCACCCATGTAACGCATGGTCATTCTACCGTCATTGTTTCGACCTCCAGATTTCTTCATCGGCGCAACAAGGCTCTTTTCAGGAACATTTGTTGTGATTTCAGAATAATCACTATTGATCTTGTGTCTTTGCCCTGGAGTAATAGGCTTGAATTTTTTAAGACTCATTAGTCAACGCTTAAAAATTATTAAATAAATCAATCGTTTCTCCATCTGCAACAGTAACAATAGCTTTTTTCCATTGTTTACTTGGTTGCTCAACGATACCTTTGTTAGTAAATTTAACAGAGGATTTACCACCGCCATAATTCATTGTACGAACTTCGGTAATACTTACCCCGTACATTTTCTCGACAGCTTTTTTAATTTCTATTTTATTTGCCTTTTTATCAACTGCAAAAGTAAAGCGATTAAATTTCTCACTTGTACCAGTTGCTTTTTCTGTAATAATTGGCTTTTTAATAATATCTTTCATAATCAATTAGTTTAAAATCTTTTCGATTACTTCAATTGAACTTTCTGCCATTACCACTTTTTTCGCATTTAATACATCATATGTATTAACTGAATCTGCGGTAACAACCTTAACTCTACCTAAGTTTCGTGAAGACAAGTAAACATTGTCATTTTTATCTCCTAAAATCATCAAAACTTTTTCGTTTTCAAGTTTCAAAGCTGCCAACAAAGATTTAAAATCTTTCGTTTTTGCTGCATCAAATTGAAGATCCTCAAGCACCATGATAGACTCACTTTGTGCTTTATAAGAGAAAGCTGATTTTCTAGCTAATCTTTTTAACTTGATATTTAACTTAAAATGGTAGTTTCTTGGTCTTGGCCCGAAAATTCGACCACCACCAACACGAGTTCCTGACTTGATACTACCAGCACGAGCACCACCTGTTCCTTTTTGTTTTTTGATTTTCCTTGTAGAACCAGAAATTTCAGCTCTTTCTTTAGCTTTGTGCGTTCCTTGACGACGATTTGCCAAGTGTTGCTTAACATCTAAATAGATAGCATGATTATTTGGTTCAATTCCGAAAACTGAATCTGAAAGCGTTACCTTTTTTGAAGTAGCTTTTCCTTTCGCGTCAAATACTTTTACTTCCATTACTTCAAAATTGTTACGGTTGAACCTTTAGATCCAGGAATTGATCCTTTCACCACGATTAAATTCTTATCAGCAAGAACCTTTAAAACTACCAGGTTTTCCATCACAACACGTGTGTTACCCATTTGACCGCCCATTCTCATACCTTTGAATACGCGCGCAGGATAAGAACATGCACCAATTGAACCTGGAGCACGAAGACGGTTGTGTTGTCCGTGAGTTGCTTGTCCAACACCGG
The DNA here is from genome assembly GCA_044354635.1 of Crocinitomicaceae bacterium. GTDB lineage: Bacteria > Bacteroidota > Bacteroidia > Flavobacteriales_D > Crocinitomicaceae > M0103. The sequence continues at coordinate 2,070 of JBIKZR010000069.1, forward strand.
CAAAACCGTGTCGTCTAACAACCCCTTGGAAACCTTTTCCTTTCGATGTTCCTACTATACTAACGAATTCTCCTTCTTCGAAGAGATTCACGTCAACCAGGTCACCAAGATTTACGTTATCGAAACCTTTAAATTCAACCAACTTAGCTTTTGGAGCTGTGTTTGCTTTTTTAAAGTGACCTTTCAATGCATTTGGAGTATTTTTTTCCTTTCGGTCTCCAAATCCCAATTGAACTGCCTCGTAACCATCTCTGTCTTGCGTCTTAACCTGAGTTACAACACAAGGACCTGCTTCTATAACTGTGCATGGCATTGCTTTACCCTCGGCACTGTAGATGCTAGTCATTCCGACTTTTCTACCAATTATTCCTGGCATACTTTAACTATTAAATTATTAAACTTTAATTTCAACGTCAACCCCACTAGGCAACTCTAATCTCATTAGTGCATCTACAGTCTTCGCAGAAGAACTGTAAATATCTAATAATCTCTTATATGAACACAATTCAAACTGCTCACGCGCTTTTTTGTTAACGTGTGGAGACTTCAATACTGTATATATACGTTTGTGTGTTGGCAATGGAATTGGTCCACTAACAACTGCTCCGGTCGCCTTAACAGTTTTAACGATTTTCTCAGCAGATTTATCTACTAAATTGTGATCGTATGATTTTAATTTTATTCTTATTTTTTGGCTCATCTACTTGTTTATTTTAGCTGAATTTTTACCATTAATTTTTTGAAGCAACCGCTTCAGCAACATTCTTCGGAGCTTCTGCAAAATGCGAGAATTCCATGGTTGAAGTTGCACGACCAGAAGACATTGTTCGCAATTGCGTAACGTATCCAAACATTTCAGATAATGGAACATCCGCTTTAAGAACTTTAGCTCCATTTTTATCATCCATACCTTTCATTAATCCTCTTCGGCGATTTAAATCACCAACGATATCACCCATATTTTCTTCAGGAGTAATTACTTCCAATTTCATAATTGGCTCCAACAAAATAGGTTTACAGTTTTTCAAAGCTGCACGATATGCCATCTTAGCGGCTAATTCGAAAGACAATGAATCTGAATCGACAGCATGGAACGAACCATCTAACAATTCCACTTTCATAGCTTCAACAGGATAACCTGCCAAAATACCATTTTTCATTGATTCTTTGAATCCTTTTTCTACTGAAGGAATAAATTCACGTGGAATATTACCTCCTTTGATAGAATTAACGAATTCTAGACCTGTTTTCTCTGCATTATCTTGTGGAGAAATTTTAACAACGATATCCGCAAATTTACCACGTCCACCTGATTGTTTCTTATAGATCTCACGGTGATTTACAGATGCTGTAATATCTTCTCTGTAAGTTACCTGAGGTGCTCCTTGATTAACTTCCACTTTAAACTCGCGTTTCAAACGATCAATAATGATTTCAAGGTGAAGCTCACCCATTCCAGAAATGATTGTTTGTCCTGACTCTTCGTCTGTGTTTACACGGAAAGTTGGATCTTCTTCAGCTAATTTTGATAAACCTGTTGAAAGTCTATCCATATCTGCTTGCGTCTTAGGCTCAATTGCAACCCCGATAACTGGATCTGGGAAGTCCATTGATTCTAAAACAATTGGGAAACCTTCTGCACAAAGTGTATCACCTGTACGAATGTCTTTAAACCCTACAACTGCAGCAATATCACCAGCTCCTAATTCATCAATCTGATTTTGCTTGTTTGCGTGCATCTGGAAAATACGAGAAATACGTTCCTTTTGACCTGAACGAGTATTATATACATATGAACCTGCAGGTAACTTACCGGAATATGCTCGAACAAAGCACAAACGACCAACAAATGGATCTGTTGCGATTTTAAAAGCTAAACCTGCGAAAGGCTCATCAAATGAAGGCTGACGCGAAGCCGGCTCCTCTGTTTTAGGATTGATACCAACAATCGCTTCAACATCTAATGGCGAAGGAAGAATTTCCATTACCATATCCAACATTGCTTGAACACCTTTGTTTTTAAATGCAGTACCACACATCATTGGTACAACTTTACCAGTAATTGTAGCTTGTCTCAAGGCATCCAAAATTTCTCTTTCTGTAAGAGACTGTGGATCCTCAAAATATTTCTCCATTAATTCTTCATTGAATTCTGCTACTGCTTCTAATAGTTTCTCTCTATATTCAGTTGCTTCTTCTAGAATATCAGCTGGAATTTCAACTTCTTGAAAAGTCATTCCTTGATCATGCTCATTCCAAACGATTCCTTTGAAGTTGATCAAATCGATAACACCTTTAAAATCATCTTCAGCACCAATTGGAATTTGAAGTGGCAAAGCATGACTTCCTAACATTTCTTTTACCTGACGGCAAACGTTAAGGAAATCTGCTCCTGATCGGTCCATTTTGTTAACAAAACCAATTCTTGGAACATTATAGTTATTTGCCAAACGCCAGTTTGTTTCAGATTGTGGCTCTACACCATCAACTGCTGAGAACAAGAAAACTAAACCGTCTAGAACTCTTAATGAACGATTCACCTCAACTGTAAAGTCAACGTGTCCCGGTGTATCAATAATATTAACGTGGTATTTATTTTTTCTATAAACCCAATCTAAAGTTGTTGCAGCAGAAGTAATTGTAATACCTCTTTCTTGCTCTTGCTCCATCCAGTCCATTGTTGCGGCACCATCGTGTACTTCACCAATTTTGTGGCTCACCCCTCCGTAATAAAGAATACGTTCCGTTGTTGTTGTTTTACCAGCATCAATGTGAGCGGCAATTCCAATGTTACGTGTATATTTAAGATCTCTTGCCATGTTACTTAAAATCTAAAATGTGAGAATGCTTTGTTAGCCTCAGCCATTCTTAATGTATCTTCTTTCTTCTTGTATGCAGCACCTTCTTCTTTAGAAGCGGCGATAATTTCAGAAGCTAATTTACCAGCCATTGTTTTCTCGTTTCTCTTTCTAGAGTATCCGATCAACCATTTCATAGCAAGGGAAGCCTTTCTGTCTTCACGAACGGGTGTTGGTATTTGAAATGTTGCACCACCTACTCGACGGCTGCGCACCTCAACAACTGGAGTTACATTTTCCAATGCTTTTCTCCACACATCTAAACCTACTTGGTCTTCGATTTTTTTGTCTACGATTTCAATTGCCTCGTAGAATATTTTAAATGCTAAATTCTTTTTACCATCATACATTAGGTTGTTCACAAATTTTGTTACAACAACATCATTGAACTTTGGATCTGGTAGTATCGCAATTTTTTTGGCTTTTCTTCTTCTCATGTCTTAAAAGCTTTAATTATTTTTGTTTAGGTCTTTTTGTTCCATACTTAGAACGACGTTGAGTTCTTCCTTCTACCCCAGCTGTATCTTCCGCACCACGAACGATGTGGTAACGAACCCCAGGTAAATCTTTTACTCTTCCGCCACGAACAAGCACCAAGGAGTGTTCTTGTAGGTTGTGACCTTCACCACCGATATATGCATTAACCTCTTTACCATTGGTTAAACGCACCCTTGCTACTTTACGCATCGCGGAGTTCGGTTTTTTTGGAGTAGTGGTGTAAACTCTTACACATACCCCTTTACGCTGTGGACATGAATCAAGTGCGGCAGACTTGCTTTTCTTTACTACCGCTGTTCTTCCTTTGCGAACTAACTGTTGAATAGTTGGCATAAAATACTCTTAATTTTATAAAATAAATAATTCCCCCAAACGCACTTTGAGGGGTGCAAAGATATCTATTTAATTTTAAAATCCAACTAGTGAACAAAAAAAAAGCAAGTTTTTTCACATTTAGCTGTTTACATCTTTAATTAAACTACTAAATGAATGCTAAAGGGCCCCGGAATTGGAATGTATAACCTTAATCTAAAAAATTTAAAATGGAGACATTCTTGTTATTTAAATTAATTACTTAAAAATGTGAGGCTATAATTCTATCAAAAACAAAAAACTCCCACCAAAAATGGCAGGAGTCTACAACTCATTTTGTGAATAAGTTAGTTTCTATACAAAGTGCTTTTAACTGCTTTAACTATTCTTTCAACATTTGGTAAAGCTTCTTCAATCAAAGTTGGTGAAAATGCAAAAGGAGTATCTGTTTGAGTGACGCGCATAACTGGAGCATCTAGATAATCAAATGCATATCGTTGCAAATGGTATGCTATCTCAGAAGAAATAGAAGCCAATGGCCAAGACTCTTCCACCACAACACATCTGTTGGTTTTCTTTACAGATTCAACAACACATGCGTAATCGATAGGGCGAACAGTTCTCAAGTCGATTACTTCAACAGAGACACCTTCTTTTTCTAATACATCTGCTGCTTCGAAAGCAACTTTTATGATTTTTCCAAAAGTTACAATAGTAACATCGGTTCCTTTTCTTTTAACATCAGCAACTCCAATCGGAATGATATATTCTCCTTCCGGAATTTCTCCTTTGTCTCCATACATTTTTTCTGATTCTAAAAATACAACTGGATCGTTGTCGCGAATAGCCGCTTTCAATAAACCTTTTGCATCGTATGGATTAGATGGTGTAATAACTTTCAAACCTGGAACGTGTGCATAAAATGCTTCAAAGGATTGTGAATGGGTTGCGCCAAGTTGACCTGCCGTTCCATTACCACCTCTAAAAACGATAGGACAAGAGTATTGCCCGCCTGACATTTGCATCATCTTAGCTGCACTATTTATGATCTGATCCGCTGCAAGAATTGCAAAATTCCATGTCATGAATTCTACGATTGGTCGCAAACCATTCATGGATGCTCCAACAGCAATTCCGGCAAAACCCAATTCAGCAATCGGGGTGTCAATTACCCTTTTTGCGCCAAATTCATCTAGCATGCCTTGCGAAACTTTATATGCACCATTGTATTCTGCAACTTCTTCACCCATTAAAAACACGGATTCATCGCGACGCATTTCCTCTGACATTGCTTCTCTTAAAGCCTCTCTAAACTGTACCGTTTTCATACTTTCTGAAATTATTCCCCATTGGGACGCCAAAAATAATAAATTATGTCGAAACATACCAAAAGACTTTGGGATTTTACTTTAAACAAAACAAGAACTTTTTCCATAACGAAAGCATCTCTGAAATATCAAAAAGAAATACAAGTTTGCTTATCCTTATATTGGTAGAAGAAAATCTTATTTTTTTGAACTTGTCTAATTACTTCCTTTGTAAAAATTTTGTTTTAAATTTGCACAGATTAAAAAATCAATACGAAATGAAAATACTTGTATGTATTAGTAAATCACCAGATACAACCTCGAAAATCGCTTTTACGGACAACAACACGAAGTTTGATGAGAATGGTGTGCAGTATATTGTAAATCCATATGACGAATGGTATGCATTGGTTAGAGCGCTTGAGATAAAGGAAACTTTGGGTGGAAATGTAACGATTGTGACTGTTGGACTTGCCTCAGACGAAGCTATTATTCGAAAAGCTTTGGCGATTGGTGCAGATGATGCTGTTCGAATAGACGCAGAGCCATCGGACGCTTTTTACACTGCGATGCAAATTTCAAATTACGCTAAATCGAACGCATTTGACTTAATTCTAACAGGAAAAGAAACCATAAACTATAACGGGTCTCAATTAGCAGGGATGCTAGCGGAATCGTTGGATTTACCTTTTGTATCCTTGGCGACAAAATTGGATGTAAATGGAACAACCTTGACGCTAGAAAGAGAAATTGTTGGTGGGCTTCAAATTGAAGAAGTAACTCTACCTGCAGTTGTTTCATGCGCTAAAGGGATGGCAGAACAACGTATTCCAAATATGCGTGGGATTATGGCTGCTAGAACAAAACCGCTTCAAATTATTGCGCCTCTTGCTATCGAACCATTGACTTCCTTTGTTACTTATTCGATTCCAAACTCTAAAACAGCGTGTAAAATGATTGATCCAATGAATATGGATGAATTGGTTGAATTGTTGCACAATGAAGCAAAAGTTATTTAATAATTAGATACTATTTGAGTTTTAAAAAAACAACTTATTTCTAAAATATAAAATTTAAAAGATGTCAATTCTAGTATATATAAATAGCAACGGGGGTATTCACAAATCAGCATTAGAAGCAGTTACTTACGGAAAGAAGATTGGTGAAAATGTCACAGTAATTACTTCTGGTTCGGCAGATAATTCCACCTTATCTTCACTCGGGAAATATGGAGCAACCAAAGTATTGGTTGATCGATCCCTACAAAATGATGATGCGCAACAAATAACGCGATTAATTGCTTCAGCTGCTGAAAACACTAGCGCAACTACAATTGTTTTCTCGCAAGATATTACTGCAAAAGCGGTTGCGCCTAGATTATCTGTACGATT
>JBIKZR010000352.1:0-2760 GCA_044354635.1 Crocinitomicaceae bacterium
TCCATCGTCCGGGTGGTAAATGCGCGTAATTCCGTAATCTTGTAATTCCTGGATCTCAGAAGGCAAAATCGTTCCGCCTCCTCCACCAAATATTTTGATGTGTGGCGCGCCTTTTTGCTTCAAAAGATCGAACATGTATTTGAAATATTCCGTATGTCCGCCTTGGTAAGAAGTCATTGCGATTGCTTGCGCATCTTCTTGAATAGCGCAATCTACTACTTCCTCCACGGATCGGTCGTGTCCCAAGTGAATCACCTCACAACCAGTAGATTGAATAATTCTTCGCATGATGTTTATTGCAGCATCGTGTCCATCGAACAATGACGCAGCAGTTACGATTCGTACTTTATTTAAGGGTTTATAGGGCTCTATTTTTTCCATTTGCTCTTTTTGAATGTTTTTTATAGCGTCGTAAAGGTACAAAATTGTAGAAAATAATGGCACTTTCCGTAAACAACTGCGCATGGGGATGGTAGCTTTGAAATGGGGATTTGGGAGCTTTGGAAAATAGGGGATTTTCAATCATTTTAGCAAGAAACGAATTTGTTTTAAACAGCTAAAAAAAAATCACGAAAGTATAATAATCATACTTTCCCCACAAAAACAAGCAACTCTTTATAACTAATTTCGTTTTATTGAAAATTTAATTAAATTTAAACTCCAAGAGTTACTTTAAAATTGGATTTTTTGCTACAGCGATTTAGTATACTAATTAATTGATTTATTATATAAAACTACTATTATGAAATGTTTACATTTCTTATTCTTCTTGGTTTCAAGTTGCAGTGCGCTTTTTGCACAAACACGTATGCAAGGGATTTCCGAAATACGGGATCTTTCCGCTTCGCACCCAAAAGAAACCATTAATCTAAGAGAAGCTTCAGCTGCTGAGAGTGAATCGGAAAAAGCCTATTTGGTTGAGAAATATATTCCAGAAGAATTTAGAAAACACCCTGAATTTTTAAAAAAATCGCTTGAAATTGCAAGCATAAATATTGAGCTCATTCAGTATCGAACGGAAAACCAACGCACATTTATTGATCTCAATCACCAATACCATACGCAAACAACGGGTGGTGTATTCCATTACAAAGACGCTCAAAACAATTGGATTAGCATACAAGAATCCTTAACTTTTGGTGGGGAAAGCGCATCTAAAATTGGTATTTTCAATACTGAGTTGCCCATTTCTGTTGCTTCCGAAACCGGGGAAACGCGCATGCAACTTGTTAAGTCCAGTTCAGATTATTATACATTTGGTAAAAATACCGCCATTCGATTTTTGGATGAAGATTCGGAAGTGCTATCCACGCTTGAAAAGAACCAAGAAATTCCGAATGCTGCACTAGGTTTGTCGACTTACCGCTTAAAAAATATTTTTCCTAACATTGACAGGGTGCAGGAAATAAACTATTGGAGCGTTAAAACAGATTACCATTTACAAGAAAAAATGCTTGTGCCAGCTGCTTCGGTTTTCGTAGAATTGGTAGACGACGTTACATTGCCAATTGGCTGGGAAATTACACTTTACGAAGGAACAATGAACACCTTCGGTTGGCAAGGAAGTTTGGCGATTTTAGATGAAAATCAGGACATCAAAGGAATTATCAGTGCGGCGCAAATTTTTGATTCTTATGGAAGTGTAAACAAAGAACAGGCAGCTGAACACCTTATTGGAGGAGCGTATACATTGGTCAAAACCAAAAACGGGTATTCCATTCACATAAAAATGCCAGCAGATTATTTCCGAAGGGAAGATTTAGTTTACCCGGTTATCATTGATCCAACAGTTTCCAACACCTTCACTACAAATAAGGCTTTACAGGATAAATTCACGCTTTTTAACGCCAATTGTCAAGCGGTGCTCGTGCAAACTTTTCCAATATCCTCTTTTCAGGTTACTGGAACAAATACCACGTATCAAATCTGGGCGAAAGGTTTTATCACTACAAGTGGTTCTACAACGTATTACGCGGATAAAGAAGAACAACGCTCTAGAGTTGGTGCAAATGGCAATTGGACAGCCACACAATTTGGATTCGGATTAAACTTTGGACCTGCAAATAGTTTTTATTACACGCCCGCAAATAATGGACTTTGGTATACCTTGAATAACCAGACAATTGCAAATGGCTGCTACCCTAATCAGAATACGATTCAATATATTTGGCAAGGATACCAAACATTTTATCCGCAGCCCGTCAATGCTGCAGCTAATATTTATGGCTGCGTTACCAATTTTCAAGAAATGGTTGCCAATACTTGGCTGGTAACAACAACGTATAATGCAATTCAAGCATCTGTTACCGCAAGTGCTTCCATTTGTTCCGGTGGAAATGCGATTTTTTCCGTAACTGGAACTGGCGCATCCGCTGTTGTGTACAATATCAATGGCGGTTCAAATTTAACGAGTCTGTTGAATAGTGCAGGGAATTCTGTCGTTACACTTACAAATGTGACGACGACACAAACCATTAATCTTGTGAGTATTGCTTTAGGATCTTGTTCGATTCCTTTGACAGGAACGGCAACTGTAACGGTTTCTCCCCTGCCAGTAGCTGCGATTTCCGCTGGAGGACCACTAATCTTTTGTCAAGGAGGAACGGTTGTTTTAAACGCAACGGTTGGAGCAAATTATACATACCAATGGTTTTTGAACGGAACTGCAATTGCCGGACAAACGACTAATTCCTATGCTGCAACGGCATCCGGTTCGTACACGGTAACGATTACGATAAATGGTTGCTCGGCAACCTCTTC
>JBIKZR010000351.1:0-2760 GCA_044354635.1 Crocinitomicaceae bacterium
TGCCCGAAGTGCAGTAAGATATTCGGATTTTAACTCGGTCAATTTCAAAATGATTTGATTCAAATATACGAAAACAAGAATGTTTAGACATAAAAAAAGACCACGCATGTGTGGTCTTTATAAAAAGAGATAGAAATTAATGCTTTATAACTACTTTTCGAGTCATGGTTTTAATTCCGTTAGATTCTATCATTACGAAGTAAATGCCATTTTTAAAGTTAGAAACATCAATTTTCTTAACGCCTGAAAAATAAGAATCTCTAAAGACAGTATTTCCTAAAACATCTACAATTTTTATTGCAGCAGTTTCAATGCCATTTAAGTTAATTGAGATAAAATCAGTTGCTGGATTTGGTGCGATAGAAACGCTAATTTCTTGCTTTATATTTGAAACACCCATTGTAAAGTTAACTTCCAAATCTACAGAATCCAAATAATTACCAGTTGTTATTTCTGTAATGTAATATCTATATAAAGCATAGCTTGCTGAACTTTGATCCGGTGTAATACGCGGTTTTAATTCAGCAATTTCGTTATTTGTTGTTTCTGCGGTTCCATTAATAATTGTTGGTGCAGGGTTTCCACCTGAATTTGGCGTAGAATAAATTGCACCAGTTGTGTTGTAGCATAAAGGTGGCCAGCAAATCTGATCATTCCAAGATGTAGGGACTGAAATTCTTTTGCGGGTAATTTTCCATTGCTGATCAGAACCGGTAGTATTAGTTACTATGAAATGAACATCCAATACGCCTCCAACAAGTTCTGGCGATGTGCCAAATAAATTCACAGAATAAATTGAACCAGAAATGTCTGGACCAGTTCCGTCGTGTTGAATAGAAATCCCATCCTGTGCAATTAAGCTAGAGCTTAGGATGAAAAACAGGGCGCTAAAGAGTATATTTTTTTTCATAATGTGCTTGTTTTTAATTACAATTTTGCAAATGTAATAATCAAATATAGAAAATAAAAGTGTAAGAATCGAATCAAACTGCAATAAAAATAGACGACCCCACAATTTTAACAAACTATTTTCTGAATTTAAATTAAGGATAAAGCTATTTTATCCAAATAGGAATACAAGAATTAACGTTAAAATTTTCGTTGCGAAACTCAAGTTTCAGTGTATCTTTGTTTACGGCAAGGTTTTTGAAATCTTGCGAAGAACTATAAAACTAATTATCATGAAAAGAATCGTCGTAGCTTTTGTTTATACTGTTTTGAGCTTCCAATTTTTTGCTCAAGATGCTGCAGAAACCCATAAAGAATTAAAGCAATTACCATCCGTCCAACTAAAAGATATGAATGGAAAATCTGTAAATACGAGTGATTTAGGATTCGACGGACCTGTTGTAATTAGTTTTTGGGCTACTTGGTGTTCGCCGTGTAAAAGAGAGTTAAATACAATTCATGAACTTTACACGGATTGGCAGGAAGAAACAGGTGTAAATCTTGTTGCGGTTTCTATCGATGATCAAAAAACCATGAATTCCGTGCCTGTTTACGTGAATGGAAAAGGATGGGAGTATTTAGTTTTAATGGATCCAAACGGAGATTTTAAACGCGCAATGGGCGTGAACAATGTTCCACATACTTTTTTAATGGATTCGAAAGGAAATATTGTGTATTCGCACAATAATTATGCGCCAGGTGACGAAGATAAATTGTACGAAGAAATCAAGAAACTTGCAGCCGCAAAATAAGTCAAAACCATTGAAAGAAATACATGAAAAAAAGCACTATTTATCTACTCATTATTTTAGGACCATTTTTAGGGTTTAGTCAGGTAACTCCTGGAAATTTTACAGGAAATCTTGAAACTACTTTTCAGTATTTAAATGAAGATTCTTTAATTGGAGCTTCGCAGCCGTCCGAAAAAGGGCTCCTAAATTCCTACATGAATATTTTTTATACACAAGGAAATTTTAAAGCAGGAATGCGCTTTGAATCGTATTTGCCTAGGATCCAAGGATATCCTTCTACTTTCGACGGAACAGGATTGGGAATGCGCTATGTTGGTTATACAAACGATTTCATTGATATTACCTTAGGGTCCATTTATGAGCAATTTGGAACAGGTTTGTCTTTGAGAACGTATGAAGACAGGGCTCTGGGATACGATAACATGTTGGATGGAATGCGCGTTGTTGTTCGGCCTGCAAAAGGTGCAGTAATTAAAGCTGTTTATGGCTACCAGCGTTACGCTTTTCTGGAAGGTAGAGTTGAGTATAGCCAAGGAATTGTGCGGGGAATTGATGGAGAAATACATCTAAATGAATCGATAAAAAAGCTCGCAGATAAAAAACTAGATATTGTAGTTGGTGCTTCATTTGTGAGTAAATACCAGAAAGACGATAATTCTACACTAATTCTACCGGAAAATGTTGCAACGTATGGTGGTAGAGTGAAATTGCGTTATGGTAAGTTCACGTTTGATGGAGAATATGTTATGAAAGGCCAGGATCCTTCCCAAGACAATGGATATATTTATAATACTGGCCATGCGGCAGTTGCAAATCTTGGTTATTCCCAAAAAGGGTTGGGTATTTTACTTTCCGCAAAATCGGCGGATAACATGAGTTATCGATCGGATCGAACGAAGCAATTACAAAATGTATTGATCAATTACCTTCCTTCTCTAAATAAAACACACACCTACAATCTTGTTGCTTCTTTGTATCCTTATGCTACGCAGCCAGTTGGTGAAATCGCTTACCAAGCTGAAGTTTTGTATTCCTTTAAAAAAGGCTCTAAAATTGGCGG
>JBIKZR010000353.1:0-2753 GCA_044354635.1 Crocinitomicaceae bacterium
GTCATTAGGGTTTACCACTATCGGCGGAGTTTCTATTAATTCGAAAACAAAACCATTTGATGACCATTTGTTGTCAAAACCAATCGTGTATTCAGTACCTTGTGTCACTTGAAAAGTTACAACACACAGATATCCTGTACCATTGTCATCGTCACCAGCAATACATGCCAATGCCCCACAATTACCAACATATATATTCACACGGTTATCAATTCCAGCATTCGCCGTAAAATCAGTGGTAACCGTCACTGAGTAATCAGCTGGTGCGGTATATTTATACCATTTACCAGCAGTAGCTCCCGTTCCTCCGGTAGCACAAACAGGATTTGGGACTTCAGTCCCGTTTACAGCATCCAATGTATAGGTTCCTGCTGTTATTACTTGAGCAGAATTACATGTTGCTTGGGCAAACAGTGAACTGAATGCAGACAAAAAGGTAATGGTAGATAGAAGCGTTTTTTTCATAGTTAATGTATTTAATCGCACGTGCTGATTGAGTTTATAAAATCTTTTAACAATTGAACACCTTCTTCATGAACTAGAGTTCTACCAAGTAAGGGCATTCTATTACTTTCAGATGTTGAACTGAGCCTAAAATGCATCATTGATTTCGGGACATTTCCAGGAACAATGATTTCTATAAGTAAAGGGTCTAATTGTTCATCTGGTTCAACACAAATTCCCATATTTTGGGAATTAACTGTCTCTGAAAAAGCAAGTCGCAAAGGACGGTAGTCACAGTGGCTATTTTCACGATGACAATGTGCACAATTGATATCTAGATAGGATCTTAAACGCAACCTTAATGGATGACTAGCATCATTATAATCAATGGTCGAAACAATACTTGACGGAAGATTGTTTTCTAAATATCCAACATTAATAAGTTTTAATAATTGATTCGATGTACCGTCCGTATAATCGTAATCAAAATTAATATTTTGTGGTTTGGTTCCAATCGGAATACCGACGCCATTGTCTTTGTGGCAGATTAAACACTCTGTTTCAGATGGAATTCTGTAGTTACTTGATTTAGTTTCGCTTCCTTGCATCCATGATAGATTTTTATAACTTCCATCCATGCTCAAAATTGCATCTGTTTGTTGGTCATTCCAAACATATTCCGCAAAAATCCAACCATCAGATTTACGAATCATGATGCGTGTTTCAATTATTTTAGTATCGCCGTTTGGAAGAACATTATTATAATAAAAATTCTTAATTAATACCGCACCTACTGGAAATTCTAGAATTTCGTGATCACCATTGTAGCTTGCTTTAACTCCTACGGGCATCCAAATAAAACGTTTTTTAAGCGAGTAATCACTAAACAAGGAACTTGCGGGTTTGTATGGAATAACACCTTCGACCGGAATCTGATTTTTCATTGGGAGTGTGAAAAAACCATATTCTGATAGTTTTTGATACGGAATTTTTGTTAAATCAGCGCTCACACCAGTTTCTCCTGGAGAATTTTCGGGTATTGGCTCAATAACCATGTCTTTTTTGCAACTTTGAACAGCAAATAGCATCAACAGAACTATAAGGGAAAAAAGAACAAATAGAAATTTTTCTGAAATAAATTTCTTCATTTAAAAACGTGTAATAGACTAAATAACAAGACGTAATTATTAAAATACGTCTGATAAAGATAATGAAATTTTCTAACCGTTACTATCCGGCACCATTTTTTTTTAACTATCTCAAATTCAGCACAAAATATCACTTTGAAGAAAATGATTTCAACAAAAAAAACAATAATTTAAACCAGCGCTTTGATTTCCAAAATAATTCGTTTCGCTAAATCGTCTGCCTTTTGTTCATTTTGACTTTCAGAATAAATTCGAATGATTGGTTCAGTATTGCTTTTTCGCAGATGCACCCATTCTTTCCCGATATAGATTTTAACGCCATCCGTTGTGTCCACTTCCTCGTGCGCATAATTTAGCGTCATGTGCAACAGTAATTGATCTACATCGATGTCTGGTGTTAATTCAATTTTATTTTTTGAAATCGTGTATTTTGGATAGCTGTCGCGTAGTTCCGAAACCGTCATTTTCTTGTGTGCCAAATGGCTTAAAAACAAGGCAATTCCAACCAATGAATCGCGGCCATAATGCAATTCGGGGTAAATAATCCCGCCATTTCCTTCGCCGCCAATTACAGCATGTGTTTCTTTCATTTTTGCAACAACATTCACTTCGCCAACTGCAGCCGCGCTGTAAAGCAATCCTCTATCTTCCGTAATATCGCGTAACGCTCGGGTAGAAGAAAGATTTGAAACGGTTGCACCAGGCGTGTGCGTTAAAACGAAATCCGCAACGGCAACAAGTGTATATTCTTCGCCAAACATCGAACCATCTTCGCAAACCAATGCGAGGCGGTCAACGTCTGGATCTACTGTAATTCCAACATCTGCACCAACTTCTTTGATTTTAGCCGCTAAATCGGTCAAATGTTCTGGAAGCGGTTCTGGATTGTGCGGAAATTCGCCCGTTGGCTCGCAATAAAGTTTGGTGATTTTTTTAACGCCCAATGCTTTCAAAAGCGCCGGAACAAAAATTCCACCGGATGAATTCACAGCATCTACAACAACGGAAAAATCTGCTGCTTCAATTGCTGCTTTGTCAACCAACGGCAGCGCTAAAATTGCATCGATGTGCTTGTGCATGTATGAATCGTCTGCACTAACTTTTCCCAAATCGTCGACTTCGGCAAAGTCAAAACCTTCATTTGCAGCAATCGCCAAAACT
>JBIKZR010000070.1:0-8390 GCA_044354635.1 Crocinitomicaceae bacterium
TTTATCAGCAACAGCTTTCATTCCGAGCGCATCTGAAATGACTAGTCCTTCAAACCCCATTTGCTTTTTCAGAATATTCTGTATAATTGTTGGAGACAAACTACTTGGTAAACCGGAAGGATCGAGCGCTGGAACGTTTAAATGTCCAACCATAACCGAAGACGAACCGACTCTAATTCCTTCCTGAAATGGGAAGAAATCGATAGCTTCTAACGTTTTTAGAGACTGCGAAACAACAGGCAATTCTAAATGCGAATCTTTGTCTGTATTGCCATGACCTGGGAAATGTTTGATGCTCGTCATCACGCCATTGTTTTCCATTCCGCGGACAAACGCTTTGACATGGTCGGCCACTTTTTTTGGATTTTCACCGAAAGATCGAAAGCCGATAACTGGATTATTTGGATCACTGTTGACATCCGCAACCGGCGAGAAATTGAGATGAATCCCGAGTTCCTGGCATTCTTGTGCCATCATTCCAGCGATTTTCTCGGACAAAACTACATCGTCGGCTGCACCAAGTGTATACGCATACGGAAATCTTTCGCCATCAAACAAGCGCATGTTGGATCCCCATTCTGCATCCATTGAAATTAGAAGCGGTGTTTTTGCACTTTTTTGAAACCGTTGAATAGAAGAAATTAAATTTTCCTTTTCACCTTGAAAAAAGATTAGACCGCCAACTTTTTCATTTGTTACCAGCGCTTCAATTTCCTGTAAATGTTTTTCTCCTTTGTTAGAATATGCCGCAACCATAAAAAACTGTCCGATTTTCTCTTCTAAAGTCATGCTTTTTAATTGATCGCTAGCCCATTTTTCGCCCTCTACAGAAGTGTCTATTTGTGTGCTTTTTTCGGAATGCAAACCAGTTTTCAAGGAAAGGAAAAAAGGCGCTGCGGCGAGTACACTAAAAATTAATAGTACAGAAAGAATTCTTTTACTTTTCATTCTGTAAATTTAGCGAGTGTAAGCCGATTATTACACATTCCCATCAAAATAATTTCACCAAAATAGCTTCCGAACATTTCATCTGTCAAAAAAGCGGTAGAACAGAAAATTAGTTAGAATTAATTAACAATTTTGGCAATACGTATTTCTTAAAGAAGGAATATTATCTTATTTTTGTTTCAATTGAAAAAAGTATGCAATTCAGATTTTTAAATAAGACTTTCAAAAACAAACGTTTTGATTTTTCGCCCATGCATTATGATGAGCGTAAAGAGCGTTTGGACCTAAAAAAAGCACAGTTCGAAAGTCTTAAAAGAGAAGATTTAACGGAAGAGGAACGTCGTAAAATTTTACGTCAAAACATGTCTGAATCCTGGAATCGTGGTTCAAATATTGAGAAACAGCGTTCCTCCGCAAATTTACGCGTTTTTCTATTGATAATTTTGATTGTAATTCTAGGCTACTTTATTTTTAATGGTTTGGACGATGTGGATGTTGTTGTAAAGAAAATCATGTAAAATGAGCGACATTATACATTTGCTTCCCGATCATATTGCCAATCAAATTGCCGCTGGTGAAGTTATCCAGCGTCCAGCTTCCGTTGTCAAAGAAATGGTTGAAAACGCCATCGATTCCGGTGCAACAAAGGTTCAAGTAATTATCAAAGATGCGGGGAAAACGCTGATTCAAATAAACGATAACGGCAGTGGAATGTCGCAAAAAGATGCTGTAATGTGTTTTGAGCGCCACGCAACGAGTAAAGTAAAAAAAGCTGCTGATTTATTTGCGCTTACCACAAAAGGATTCCGTGGGGAAGCTTTGGCTTCAATTGCTGCGATTGCGCATGTGAAATTAAAAACGCGACAAGAAACTTCGGAAGTTGGCACATCGATTGAGATTGAAGGAAGTAAAGTAAAAAAACAAGAAGCCTGCGTTTGTTCTGTTGGCACTTCTTTCGAGGTGAAAAATTTATTTTACAATGTTCCAGCAAGGCGAAATTTCCTAAAATCTGACACTGTTGAATTCAACCATATTGTAGATGAGTTTGAGCGAATTGCACTTGCACATCCAGATTTATCCTTCAGTTTACACCATAACGAACAAGAAATTTACGCTTTATATTCCGCTGTTTTGCGCAAGCGAATCGTAGATATACTCGGTAAAAATTCTAACGATAAATTAGTGCCAATTGAAGAATCCACGGATATAGTAAACGTTGTAGGTTATGTCGGAAAACCAGAATTTTCAAAAAAATCCCGCGGGGAGCAATTCTTATTTGTAAACAATCGCTATTTCAAGGATTCCTTTTTTAGCCATGCGCTGTCTAAAGCTTTTGAAGGATTGATTCTTCCAAAAATGTTTCCAACGTTCTTTTTATACCTGACGGTAGATCCAAAGAAAATTGATGTGAATGTTCACCCAACGAAAACAGAAATAAAATTCGAAGAAGATCGCTTGATTTACGCTATATTATTGAGTAGTGTGCGACAGGCGCTTGGCAAATACAATATTGCGCCAACGTTGGATTTTGATCGGGAAACTAGTTTCGATATTCCACATAAAATGCATGCGCAACCAATCGTTGAGCCTGTGATTCGGGTAAATAGCGATTTCAATCCATTTCAAACAACTTCCCTTCCAAATGGAAATTCTTCCGGTTCTGGAAATACGTTTACCAAAGCATTAAAAGCAGAAGGATTTGGTTCACAATCAGTTGAGCCATCTGACTGGCAAAATTTTTATGCTGTGGACGAAGTAACGCCCGCTGCGGAGCCCGTTGAATTGGAATTACAGGAAGAAGCAGGACCAAAAAATTACTTGATTCGCGGAAAATATTTGTTAACGCCATGTAA
The DNA here is from genome assembly GCA_044354635.1 of Crocinitomicaceae bacterium. Lineage (GTDB taxonomy): Bacteria > Bacteroidota > Bacteroidia > Flavobacteriales_D > Crocinitomicaceae > M0103. The sequence continues at coordinate 2,802 of JBIKZR010000070.1, forward strand.
ATCTGGTATTTTGATGATTGATAGCCAACGTGCAACCGAGCGGATTGTTTACGACCAACTGATTCACCAGTTTATTTCCAAGCCGATAGATTCTCAACAGCTTCTATTTCCTTTGGAAAGGGAATTTTCCAGTAACGAAAAAAAGGAATGGCTAGGGAATAGAACGATGTTGGACAGACTAGGATTTTTGGGTGAATTTGAAGAAATGGTGCTTCATATAACTGCTGTACCAGCACTTTTACAAGAAGAAGGAATTCACGAATGTATCGACTTAATTCTGGAAAATATTGCCTTCAAAGAAATCGAAAAAGGAGAAATCGCACACGTATTGGTGCAATCGATTGCTTCCGCAGCAGGGAGAAAAAAATCGCCATTGAACAATAATACATCCGCGGAACACCTTGTGGAACAATTATTCCAATGTCCGGAGCATTCGTTTACCCCGAAAGGAAAAAAGATTATTCAAACATTAACTTTAGAAGAAATATCCTCAAAATTTTAAATATGTTTTCTTTTTTAAATAATATTCCACAGGTAACAAAAAACCTATTATTACTAAATGTGATGCTTTACATTGTATCTCTTTTTTTAGCAAGTAATGGTTTGGATTTAGGTCAGTATCTCGGTGCACATTATTTCAATTCTGCCCTTTTTCAGCCGTATCAGATAATAACGCACATGTTTATGCACAGTTTGACCGATTTTTTTCACATTCTGTTTAACATGTTATTACTTGTAATGTTTGGTGCACATTTAGAACGACTGTGGGGACCGAAACGCTTTTTTATATTCTATTTCGCATCTGGCTTGGGCGCATTTTTATTGTACAACTCCATTGGCGTTTGGGAATTGATGGAACTGAAAAAATCATTGATTTCCATGGGGTACGATTTGGATGTTTTAAACCATAAAATCACCAACAATTACTTGGAAGATATTGAGATAAAAATGCCATATCACCGTGAAGTATTGCAGCAATATTATAATTATACGGTTAGTAACATGGTTGGGGCTTCCGGCGCTTTGTTTGGTGTTTTGGCAGGATTTGGTGTTTTATTTCCAAATACCCAATTAATGTTGCTCTTTCCTCCTATTCCAATTAAAGCGAAATACTTAATCGGCGCGTATTTATTTTTCGAAATCTACAGCAGTATCAGCGGACCGCAAGATAATATTGCGCATTTGGCGCACGTTGGAGGCGCATTGGTAGGAATTGCCTTGGTGCTGTATTGGAGAAAAACGGACAGACAAAATTTCTACTAAGATCCACTCAATAAGATGCAAGCAGAAAGAACATTTATTGATGATTTAAAGCACCAATATCAATTTGGCGGAATGACAATGCGTTTGCTTTTTATCAATTCCGGAATTTTTATTCTCATCCAACTTTTTTATGTTTTTGGGCGCTTAATTGGTGGCGATGCAACAAAATACATTGCGCAAGTTGCAGAAAGTATTCTTGCATTAAACACAGACATTCCTTTATTTCTGCAGCATCCTTGGGGTTTATTCACCAGTATTTTTGCGCATTTTACCTTCTGGCATTTTTTAATGAACATGCTCTTTTTGTATTTTTCTGGAAAAATGTTTGAATCGCTATTTGATCAAAAACGATTATTGTACACGTATTTAGTTGGTGGAATTGCTGGCGGACTATTAGAGATGTTAGCACATTTAATTTTTCCAGTTCTTCAGAAAGAAAGTATTGTTATTGTAGGAGCTTCCGGTTCAATCATGGCAATCTTTTCCGCATTGGCTTTTCACCGTCCAAATTTAAGAGTGAATTTATTTGGTGTTTTTCCTGTTCGACTCATTTTTGTTGCTGGATTTTTTATTTTAACCGATCTTTTTTCACTTGGCTTGGAGGATGGAACAGCGCATTTTGCGCATATTGGCGGTGTAATCATTGGTTTCCTATCCGTTCAAAAACTGAGCAGCAGTTCAAATTTTATTAACAAACTGCAACTACTTGGCGATAAAATGGTACTTTTCTTTTCCGGATTATTTCGTTCAGATAAAAAACTGAAAATTAAAAAAGGCGGTAAAACGCGCACTACGCAATTTAAATCGGACGAAGAATATAATTTGGAAGCGAAAACAAGGCAAAAGAAAACAGACCTAATCTTGGATAAAATTTCCAAATCAGGTTATGAATCCTTAACAAAAGCAGAAAAGGATTTTTTATTTAACCAAAGTAAGAATGGGTAGTTTACTGAAACGAATTCTCCGATTTTCCTCACTTATAAAAGTGCTAACAATTATTTGTTTGTCTGGATTATTGCTTTCTTACCTAACGCCATTTGTGCATCCTAATACGTTTCGCTTACTGCCATTTTTTGGCTTGGCGTATCCCATTATTTTAATCTTCACCCTATTTTTCTTAATCATCTGGACATTCGCAAAATCCAAATGGGCGATTATAACGTTGCTTGTTCTATTAATAGGCGGAAAATTACACTTTAGAATTGTAGCTTTTGGATCAGATGAAGAAAGTGTTCCAAGTGAAGAACGCGTTTTAAATATAATGAGTTACAATGTCCGTTTGTTTGATTTATATACCGCAAGCACAGATTCGCGTTTTGAAAAACGCAATGCTATTTTCAATTACATTCAAACGGAAAATCCGGATATTATTTGTTTTCAGGAATTTTACCACCAGGATAAACCGACAAATTTTTCCACCCGAGACACGCTGATTAAACTGTTGAATATCAAAGATTACCACGAACGGTACGCACACAAATTACGGGGACGACAAAATTTTGGTGTCGCGATTTTATCCAAATATCCAATGATTGCTAAAGGCGACGTGATGTTTTCAACGCAAGGAAACAATGATTTCAACTACTGCGTTTATGTGGATATTGTGAAAAATCAAGACACGTTCCGCGTGTATAATGTTCATTTACAATCTATTCGACTCCAACAGGAAGATTATTCCGTTTTTGAAGATGGTGCAAATCACGTAGCAGAGAAAAAATCTACCATTCGACTTCTAGTGGATAAATTATTGATTGCATATCCAAAACGCGCGGATCAAGCAAGAACAGTTGCGGAGCATATTGAAACTTCTCCTTATCCAACTATTGTTTGTGGCGATTTCAACGATACACCAATGTCGTATGCCTACAATCAGTTTAATAAAAAGTTAATTGACGCGTTTAGAAATTGTTCGTCTGGCATTGGAACGACGTATGTCGGGAAAGTTCCAGCCGGTAGAATAGATTATATTTTTCACTCCCCAGAGCTTAAATCTTCCAATTTTGTAATTCAAAAAGAAGCATTCAGTGACCATCGTGCCATTTCTTGTAAAATTTACAAGGATACAATCAACTGATATCTAAGAAAATCTCAAGCATCTAATTCCAGCTTAAAAACAATCTAAATATGAAAAAATTCCTACTTATTTCGACGCTTCTTCTTCAATTGTTTGCTTGTTCGGGAAATAAAAATGAAACAGATGAAGCAAGCGATTCTGTGAATGGTGAAGAATCAGATACTTCCGCTACAGCAGCGATGGATATCGAGCAGAATCCAAATTACGATTTGAAAATGTCATACAAAGAATATGCATCCGAAAAATGTTTCGATGCGGTGGAAGAATATGAAAGTGATTTTTGTGCAAGCAAGGAATTGAAATTAATGGTTGTTTCTTTGCCGAATGAAGCAGTTTCAAAAAGAATAAATGCCACAATTTTTAAGGCTACAACCGGAAAAAAAATGGGTTCTATTTCTCCGCAAGCGTTTGTCGATGAGATCCAAACAACTTCTGAAATTTACGAAGCTTATACGAACGCTTACAGCGTAAATTTTGAATCAAAGAATGGCGAATTATTTTCTATCACCGTTAATGGTTCCGACTATTTTTATGGTGCAGCACATCCATCGGGTTCTTCACAATCGCTAGTTTTTGATCTTTCTACAGGTGAAATTATAACGTTAAAGGATCTATTCGAAGCAAATTTCGAAAAGAAATTGGCTAAAATTGCCGAGCGAAACTTTATTCGGGAAAATGGAAAAGACGACTGGGATTTTACACCTGGAAATGGAAGCTTCCCACTTCCAGATCATTTTTTAGTTGGCGCGAAGGGTTTGAACTTTATGTTTGGACAATATGAAATAGGTCCGTATTCTGCGGGAATGCCAACATTTTTTATTCCATATGAACAGCTGAGAGAATTTATTCCTACAACTTCCAGATTGTATAAGTTTCTTTAGCAGAAATTAGAAAACGTAACTTTTAGTGTAGCATTTCTGGAAGTAGTATCCTATTTGGTGAATTTTTCCAATCTACCTGCACACTAAAACTAAAAAAGCTGCGTTTGAACGGGGAACTGTTAATCTCCCCACTATGAAAACGAACATTCTCCTTGTTTCGCAAGAATTGACGTATTTCAAATCCGTCTCATTGCGCTCTCTCCCAAAACAGTATTTGCACCTTGCCGAAGATTTGGCGCAGGATGCCATTTTGAAATCCATCGAAAAAATTGAACAATACGATCCTGCTAAAGGAAATTTTAAATCTTGGTTGTATCGATTAACGCAAAATGTGTGTTTTGATGCCATTCGAAAATTAAACCGATTGGAAATTGTTCCATTGAGTTTTGATGTTGTTTCAGCCGATTATAGTTCTTCCGAAAATGCGCATGCCATTGCAGCGGCGGAAGTTAAAATTATTCGTCGGGCAATGCACCATTTGAATGTGCGCGACAGACAGCTAATCTTGTGTAAATTCATGTTTAATTTAAACGGAAAGGAAATGTCGCAATTATTGGATATTCCAGAAAACCAAGTTAATGTATATTTCCAACGTGCAAAAGCGCGTTTAAAAGATTTGTACGTTAAAGCAGCCTAATTTACGCTTCCAATTTTATTAAAATTTAGAGTTAAACATCCCTTTTCGAATGTGAAAAGGGATGTTTTTTTTATTTCAGGAAATTGTACACTTGGTGTCGAATTAGTCTTACTCTTATGCCAATTTCCTGGCGGTAAAACTCCTGCTTCACACCAGAAATGGAAGTTGCAAAAACAGGTGTAAATCCTTTTCGATAAAACACATCGTATTGTCTCGTTTTACCTTTCGAGCGCTTATTCATAGCGGACGAATGGTGGTAAATAGAAAGTCCAATTTGCCCGCCAATTTCACCATAAGATTCATTTTTCATTTCCCGGTTCCCTAACATATAATGGTATTCTGGTCCGAGAATGAACCCAAGTGAAAAATAATGGCACATGCTTCTAATTCTTCCTTTGTAGAGTTTTGCAATTTGCTTATCCACCAAAAATCCGGCGTCTAACGTATGGGAATGTTGAAGTGAAATTTCATTCATCCTACCAAAAACTTGCGCCTGCTCGTACTTTGTAAAAGTATAACCAAGTGAGGGATACAATCCAGGTGCGAGCATGTGCACAATTCCTGTTCCTGCGGTAAATGCATTTTTATTCAACGCTTGGGCTTTCTCCTGAAAGGAAGCAATTGGTTGCACTGAAAAATACAAGCCTAAATTTTTTCCAGTTCTTTCATAGATTTGAGCGTTGCTTGTGTTTTGGCTTAAAATAAGCACTATACAAATGACTTTCTTTTTCATG
>JBIKZR010000354.1:0-2751 GCA_044354635.1 Crocinitomicaceae bacterium
TTTTATTGTCGATGAAGCTTCGATGATTGGTGATCATTCTGTTTTAAACGATGGTTCTGTTGCCTCTCGAAATCTATTGGACGATCTTTTGGAATACGTATTTTCTGGAAAAAATTGCAAATTAATCTTGCTTGGAGATGAAGGACAATTAGCTCCAGTAGGTTCTGCGGAATCACCAGCCTTGAATCGGGAATACTTAAAAAACAATTATACTTCTCTCAATATCACTGAATTTTCCTTGACTAAAGTATTGAGACAAGCGGTAGAATCTGGTATTTTGCGCAATGCAACCTTGCTCCGTGCTTCTGAAAATGAAACCTTTCCCTTGTTTGAAACCAAAGGATTTAGCGATTTTGTACGTTTGCCCGGAGATGATTTTCAGGACGCACTAGAAAATTCGTACTCGAAACTGGGCGTGGAGGAAACCATAATTCTCACGCGATCCAATAAGCGCGCGAATGCATACAACAATCAAATTCGGGGCAGAATTCTTTGGTACGAGGATGTTTTGTGTTCTGGCGATTGCCTGATGGTTGTGAAAAACAATTATTATTGGGTAGACGATCAGACAAAAATGGGCTTTATTGCCAATGGTGAATCCCTTAAAGTTATTCGCGTAAAACGCTTGGAGGAAATGTATGGGTTTGAATTTGCCCGAATCAGTGTGAAGTTTGTAGACTATGAGTCGCTGCCAGAAATGGAAGTTCTCGTTTTTCTAGAATCTTTGCAGTCGGAAGGTCCTTCCATTTCCCGCCAACGCATGAAAGAACTGTTTTTTGCTGTAGAACAAGATTATCAACACGAAAAAAATAAGAAAAAACGCTATGCGCTAATTTTGGAAAATCCATATTTCAATGCGCTACAGATTAAATATGCGTATGCGATAACGTGCCATAAATCACAAGGCGGTCAATGGGAAAATGTCTACATTGATCAAGGTTATATCGCGCCGGAAATGCTGAATTCCGAGTATTATCGCTGGTTGTACACTGCAGTTACACGGGCTTCAGAAAAACTATTTCTGGTCAATTTTCCGGACGATAATTTTGTGCCGACATAGGTTCTCATTGATAGGGATTTGGCTTAATTCCCTACAAGTATTTCAGACAATTTAAGAGATGTTTTCCCAACGGAAATTTTGGTTTTCATCCATTCCTTGTTGAATCTATCGATAACGATTTTTGCATTCTCTCTGGATAAATAGGTTCCTGCTGCAACATTAATTTCTTCCTTGAATTGGGTCAAAATCTCGGCAGAACGGAAAGCACTCAATAAATCATTTTTTGTCAATTTGTATTTCTCCATTAGTTCTATCCAATCCGGATTTCGAATTTCGATGGAAGAAGCGACCGGATCGGTGTAGGAATTTATTTCCAAAAGGATTTCTCTCGAAAGGTGAATGAATAATTCGGATCTTCGCAAACGCGCATAGGTGGAATCCATTTTACTGGCATTTCGTTCGCTTGCAGTAGCACCTGGGTAGGAAATTTGTTCCAATGGAAGCGGATTTTTCGCGATTCTGCAGCCATCAAACTGCCCAATTCCCTGGCCGCGCGCCACGATGCTGAAATTTACTTTTTTATCCAATAATCCTTCAAAAAATTGCACCAATGCAATGCTATCACTCGCTTTTAGTAGGCTACTATTTAGTTCCCAACTATCCGATCCGAAAACATCGTCCAGTTCCACCTGTAAGCGTGCTGAAAAATTTGGTTCGGCATCCACCAAATTAATGTGCACCATAACTTCATCGGCTTGCTGGGATAAGGATGATTCTGGAATGGCAATCAAGCGAACTTCAAATCCTTCCTTTTTTAAACCAGCGGGAAATTGAAATTCTTGCGTCGTTAAATCAAAAGTGGAAGAATCCTGAAACGTGTACAAACCATCTTTCTCGCTGTACGTTGCCCATTTGTAACCCATCGTGCGTTTGAAGTAATCTAAGCGTTGCTGGTAGATTGCAAGTAAATCCTGGGCTTCCTTTTTTTCCTTTTCCAATTCAGAAATCTTTCTTTTATAGCCTTCATATTGGCTGTATAAGGTGACAATCTCCTGTTGACTTTTTCGTTTTTCCTTTTTTCCAGATTTTTGTGTTGGTTGGTAATCTACCGGACCTCCATTATTTTTTCGTGCACGTTTTTTTGCTTTACGCACGTTTCTTGGTGCTTTTTTATTCGTAGTAATTGGTTTATAGGAAAGATCAGAATACTTTTTTTCGTTGATTTCAATTTTCAGTACTGTTTCGTCTTTCTTTTTCTTGTAATAGGCAATCCAATAATCAAATCCCCTTTTTCCGGTTATTTTGTCCTGGAGCTTGGCAATTTTGTTTTTCTCCAGATCCTGAATCGTAAATTGAAAAGTTGTTCCTTCCGAAAATGTCGAATCTGGCGAGAGAAACCGAGTGTCTCCAGCTCCAAAAAGATGGTAACTCAAGCCGTTTTTTTCAATTACAACGGTTGTTTGTTTTTTGGAATTGTAGCCCCAAACATCGAAATGTAGGTTGGTTAAACGATTGTTTCCGACTGTTTCAAAATCGGAAGTGGTGAACATCAAAGGTGCTACTTTTTCGGTTTTTTTCGGCAAGGTTTCTATTAATTTCAATTGGTAAGGAAATAATCCAACCGCTTTTGGTAAACCTCGATTCCAGCGCCCTTTTTCATCTTTTTCGCGCTCCTCCAATAATCCGGACGTGGAACTTCCATCGCCGGCTGCCACCAAAATATTTTTATAAACGAGTGCTTTTCCGCCCAA
>JBIKZR010000355.1:0-2750 GCA_044354635.1 Crocinitomicaceae bacterium
ATAAGCGCAAAACCAACAAGAAAAGTGTAAAATGAAAATTTGAACCACCGACTTCGGAAAAATTGTTTCACAGTTTATAATTTGAAATTCCGTGCGAAAATACTGAAACAATTCGGCATTTTGATTTTGTCTTACCCACAAATCAAGGCGTTTTCCACCGAGAAGCGGAATACATAGTAGGGAAGGGACCGTGATTTTCCTTTCGCATCAAAAAAATCCGAATGCAACATTTTATATTACGTGTAGGAAAAATTGAAATCCCCGAATTCTATTATCTTTGTCTTAAATAAAAAAAGATCATGGCAAATAATTTATTGAAAGGAAAACGAGGAATTATTTTTGGCGCATTGAATAGTCAGTCAATTGCATGGCACATTGCCGAAAAAGCACACGAACAAGGTGCACAATTCGTTTTGACAAATGCTCCAATCGCAATGCGAATGGGGGAGATTAATCAATTGGCGGAAAAGACAGGTTCTAAGATTATTCCTGCAGACGCAACAAATGTGGAAGAACTAGAGAATTTAATTTCTCAGTCCATGGAAATTTTAGGCGGAAAAATTGATTTTATACTCCATTCTATCGGTATGTCGGTGAATGTTAGAAAAGGAAATCATTACACAGACGAAAATTACGATTATACTATGAAAGGATTGGATGTTTCCGCCCTTTCTTTCCATAAAGTAATGCAATCCGCGAAGAAGTTGGATGCAATGAACGAGTGGGGTTCTATTGTAGCTTTGACGTATATTGCAGCGCAACGTGTTTTTCCGGATTACAACGATATGGCGGATAACAAAGCATATTTGGAATCCATCGCACGCAGTTTTGGTTACCATTTTGGTGTAGATAAAAAAGTGCGCGTGAACACCATTTCTCAGTCTCCAACCATGACAACTGCCGGAAGTGGCGTGAAAGGTTTTAGCGAGTTTATAAATTTCTCTGAAAAAATGTCTCCACTTGGAAACGCGGATGCAGCAGCGTGTGCAGATTATTGCATTACCTTATTCTCAGATTTAACACGATACGTTACGATGCAAAATCTTTTCCACGATGGTGGTTTCTCCAACACCGGAGTTACAACTGCCGTAATCGAGAAATTTGCAGAATAAATAAACTAATTTTCTTACCACCGATTTCGGGATGTTTGGGTTTTTCCTGAAATTTTGGAATCGGTTTTTTTTTTAGTACTTGATTCAAGTAACACATGAAACGATACTTAATCATCTGAATTAGATCTCTATAATCATGAAGAAAGTTGCAACCATTTTTACTTTTGTTTTGTTAAATGGCCTTTTATTCGCTCAAAAGGATTCCATTCCCAAAGTCCAAAATACACGTGTAGAAATCTACGATGTAGTCGCAGTTTATCGAGAGCATGTAGACGGACGCGGCGTAAAAAGACAGTATACTTCAGAAATGAAAGGTGAAATACTGAATTACGACGAAAGTACTGGCGTGCTTACCTTTAAAGCGAGAGATGGAAAAATGTATTCACTTAAAAGTACGGATTACAAATACTTCGAATACGACAAGGAATTCACTTCGAAAAACAAACAAGTTGTACAATTAGACAGAAAAGATTCTGGATTTGAAATTAATGTAGGTTTAAATGTTGGTTATTTCACTATCAATCACAACTTTATTGCCGATGATTTTTACATTAATGGTATTGATTCTAATGCAGATATTCCAATTTGCTTGAAGCTTGGCGTGGGTAAATACCTGAACAAAAATAGTTTAGTAGGAATTAACGCTGAATATGCACTAGTTATTGATAATAATAGTTACTTTAACATTGGAACGAGATATCAATACATGTACAACCCTAGTAAGAATTCAGCGTTTTATTTCCCCATAGAATTAAAATTTAGCAGATACCAATTCAGCTCTCAATACCAAACGAGTGATACTACTTTTATTGACAATTTCAGTGTGGAATATCCTACCCAATTGGATACTGAAATAACAATGAACAACATAGAGTTGAACATAGGACAGGGTATTTCCTTTGCACTAAAAAACAAAAAATCCCTTTCTCTGGAATTACTGTTGCTTAAGCAGTTTGCGATGCGACAAACATTCAAAAACGAAAGTGGGGTATCACCGAACAGTGAATATGGGATTACAGGATTGAAACTCGCTGCTTGTATGAATTTTTAATGAAAAGTTGACATAATAAAAGTTGAGACGAAAAACAACTTTAAAAAACGGGGAGTTACCGAAAAGCCTTATGAGTAGGAATGACTTTTAAAATTAAATAAAATGAAAATGAAAAACGCTGCAATCTTCCTTATGATAGGTTCAATTTATTGGATTTTACTTAGGATTTATTACATAATAGATGCTTTTAGTTCAGAAAGATGGGAATACACAAAAGACTATCCCTTAAGCTTTGGGTTTGACTCACTTGCTATAATTCTTCCTTTTTCATTGCTCGTTTTAGCAATTACATTAATGCAAAATCAAGAAGTTACCAAAGAGGGTAAAGAGGATACTGTATCTATTCAAAATGATGCTCAAAATGATGCTCAAAATGAAAATCAAACTATTTCTGTAGGAGATTGGTTAGTCAATTTTTTGATCACAATAATTCCATTAGTTGGCATAATATTTATTATCATTTGGGCTAATGACGATAAAAATAAAGTCAGAAAAAACTGGGCTATTGCATCTCTTATTTGGTCAGGAATATTTTTCGTTTTATCACTTTTCATTTATACGATAATTATAGCTGCAATTTTGAATAG
>JBIKZR010000356.1:0-2737 GCA_044354635.1 Crocinitomicaceae bacterium
TTTCCATTCAATTTGAAGGCAGAAGTAACGTGTTTTCTTCAACCAAAGAAAAAATGCCGATCAGAAGCACACAGCGGATTCCAAGAAGAGGACAAATTCTGGATGTGAATTATACGCCTTTGGTTATTTCCGTTTCGTACTACGACATCCATTTTGACCCAACAATTATTGACCAGGAAACGTTTGACAAGGAAGTTACGAATTTATCAAATGGCTTAGCGCGACTTTATCCTAACAAATCTACTCGAGAATACGAAAACTATATCCGATCCGGAAGAGCGAGGGGCAGTCGCTACCTTTTAATTCGAAACAAAGTCACCAACGAGGAACGAAAACAATTGAGAAAATTGCCAATCTTCAATTTAAAACGCTTGGAGGGCGGGCTCATCGATACGGAAGAAACAATTCAGAGAAAGCGCCCATTCAAAGAATTAATGAGAAGAACGCTTGGTTACTACCAAAAAAATGGTGAAACAGAGGTTCGCGTTGGAATTGAGGGTGCTTTTAACGACTATTTACAAGGAGAACCTGGCGAAGAAATAGAACAAAAAATTCCTACCGGCTGGAAAAAAACGGGGCAAATTGTAAAAGAAGCAGTTGAAGGGGCGGATGTTGTAACCTCCATTGACAAAGAAATTCAGGAAGTTGCGCATTCTGAATTGGAACGACAGTTAAAAACGCAAGGAGCAAAAAGCGGTTGTGCAATCGTTATGGATGTCAAAACTGGATTTGTAAAGGCAATCGTTAATCTTGCAGAAGCGAAGGATGGCGAATATTATGAAAATTTCAACTTTGCCTTTGGAGCGAAGGAAGTTCCAGGTTCTACATTCAAACTGGCTTCGATCATGGCTGGTTTGGAAGATGGAAAGTTTGAAATTACAGATACTGTAAATGCAACCGGAGAGTATCGATTCTACGGCGCAACACTCAAGGATGTTTCTAAATTTGGATACGGAAGAATTACCATTCAAAAAGCCTTCGAAAAGTCTTCCAACGTTATTGCTCAAATTATCAACCGAGCGTATTACAAAGAACCAGAAGCTTTTGTTCAGAGATTAGAAGATTTTGGGCTCACCGAACCACTTGGAATTGACTTGGTTGGGGAAGTTAATCCTACGGTTTATCGACCGGGAATGCCAAGCTGGAGTGGTTTATCTCTGCCTTGGATGGCGATTGGTTACGAAGTGCAACAAACACCTTTGCAAACTTTAGCGTTCTACAATGCCGTAGCAAATAACGGAACACTTGTTCGTCCGCAATTTGTTAAGGAAATACGCAGAGGCAACCAAGTTATCAAAACCTACGCTCCCTATATTTTGAAGGATAAAATCTGCTCGGATAAAACCTTGAATATCATGAAAGGCTGTTTGGAAGGTGTAATGAAAAAAGGAGGAACGGGATCAAAATTAACTTCTCTTTTATTCGATATTGCAGGAAAAACCGGAACGGCTAGAATTCTAAATTCGAAGCAAAATTACGGGAACAAAGGAGAGGAAAAACACCAAGCTTCTTTCGTTGGTTACTTCCCTGCGGATGAACCTATTTATTCTTGTATTGTCGTGGTTTCCGCACCAACAAAAGACATTTATGGCGCAACTGTTTCGGGAACTGTTTTCGCTGCGATTGCCAACAAAGTTTACGCATCTGCATTAAAATACCACGACGCAATTAATGAAGGCAGGGTTAAAATTAAAGAAGCACCAATCACTGCAAATGGCAACAAATACGACTTGGTAAGAATTTTTAAACGTTTAGGAATTTCTTATTTAATCCAAAAAGATAGTGAGTGGATGTTCACGCAAAAACAAAACAACCGCGTGAAAATGTCTCCAAAAAACATATCAAAAAATACGGTGCCAAATGTTGTTGGATTAAACGCAAAAGATGCTGTTTACTTAATTGAATCCAAAGGAATGTCGGCGCATATTATTGGTTTTGGAAAAGTTGTAAAACAATCCATTCCAGCTGGAAAAGCAATTTTTCGCGGTGGAGTGATCGAATTGAAACTGAATTAATGGAAAGAAGTATAAACGACATATTAAAAAATTGTACCGTTATTGAATACAGTGGTGCATTGGACCGTTTGGTTTCTGAACTCGTTTTTGATTCCCGCAAAGCAATTGCCGGAACTGCCTTTTTTGCAATCAAGGGGTCTGCTGTTGATGGACACCAATTTATTGCTGCTGCAATTTCAGCAGGATGTTCCGTGATTTTTTCGGAAGAAAAAATAGCTGTTCCGGAGCACGTAACGTTTATTTTAACCGATAATACTTCCAAAACACTTGCTTTTGCAGCTGCAAATTTTTTCACTAATCCATCTGAAAAATTAAAATTAGTTGGAATTACCGGCACAAATGGCAAAACAACTACCACTACTCTATTATTTAACCTGTATACAAAATTAGGATTTCATTGTGGCTTACTTTCCACTGTTGTAAATAAAATTGGAAACCGTGAAATTGTATCTACGCATACCACGCCAGATCCAGTTTCTTTGAACGCTTTGTTAGCAGAAATGGTGGAAGAAGGATGTTCGCATTGTTTCATGGAAGTAAGCTCCCATGCCATTCACCAACATAGAATAACTGGGATTTCCTTTGTTGGCGGCGTTTTTACAAATATTACACACGACCATTTAGATTACCATAAAACCTTTTTGGAATACGTTAATGTAAAGAAATCTTTCTTTGATGTCTTAGATAAATCGGCGTTTGCGTTGACCAATGTAGATGATAAA
>JBIKZR010000357.1:0-2734 GCA_044354635.1 Crocinitomicaceae bacterium
AAAAATCTTGACGAAAGAACATTAAGTTTTTGCTCTGTTTATTTTGCTATTCCTAAAACAAAATTTAGGTGTTACAACTTCAAACAGTCGAACCAAACACACTGGAATTATTAAGATCTTTGATTCAAAAAAAATAGGTTAATTATAATTAGAGGATTTAAACGAATGATTACTTCCTACGCTTTTCCTCCAACCATTTCGGAACTTTTTTCTCGCTCGGCTTTTGCTGATCTCCCAATAGTTTCTCCACCAAATCTGGCCGTTCTGCTTTGGTTAAACGCTGCCGAATCCAATCTTGGTTTTCTCGTTTGTACCAGAAGAAATACTTATTTTGGTTTTGTTTTTCCTCTTTGGTTTTAACCGTTTTTACAGGTTTTAATGTATACGGGTGAACGCCAGTATAATAAATAACTTCGGCTACTGTCATTGGTGTTGGCATGAAATCCTGCACTTGTTCCAATTGGAATCCCATATCCTTCGTTTCTGCAGCTAAATTTGCCATATCTTCTTCTTCGCAACCCGGGTGGGAGGAAATGAAGTAAGGAATCAGTTGCTGTTTTAAGTTGTGTTTTTCGGAGATTTTATCGTATTTCTCTTTGAACTTGTGGAAGTATTTGAACGATGGTTTGCGCATCATTCGCAGTGTATTGTCTGCCGTATGTTCTGGTGCAACTTTCAGCCTTCCACTCACATGGCGCGTGATAACCTGCTCAATGTATTCATCGTGGTTTCCGTCGTCGTTGTTTTTGTTAAAATCATCTACCAAAAGATCGTAACGGATTCCGGAGCCAACAAACGCTTTTTTCACATTTGGATTAGCATCGATTTTACGGTATAATTCCGTCATTTGTTTGTGGGAAGTATCCAAATTGTTGCAAATAACGGGATGGATACAACTTGGAGAGGAACAACGCGCGCAAATTGCTTCGTCCTTTCCTTTCATCTTATACATATTCGCCGACGGTCCACCCAAGTCGGAAATATAGCCTCTAAATTCCGGATGTTTCACCACTTCTTCCACTTCGTTTAAAATGGATTTTTCACTGCGCGAAGCAATGAATTTTCCTTGGTGTGCAGAAATCGTGCAGAAACTGCAACCTCCAAAGCATCCACGGTGCATGTTGATCGAAAACTTGATCATGTCGTAGGCTGGAATTGCGCCGCGTTTCTTGTATTTAGGATGCGGTAAACGTGTAAATGGCAAATCAAAAGAGCGATCAATTTCTTTTTCGGTCATTGTTTTGTATGGCGGATTAATAACCAGCGTTTGCGTACCAACTTTCTGAATAATCCGGTTAGCTTCCCATTTATTGGATTCTACTTCTACTATTTTAAAATTCGCAGCATATTTGAGTTTATCCACCTGGCATTCTTCGTGGCTGCTTAATTCAACCGTTTCCCAGTTTTTATTTTTCGGCAATTCAACAACCGAATCTTGCAGAAAAGCCACTTGTTTTATAGTATGAAGATTTTGGAAAGGAACGCCTTTTTTTAGTAATTGCAGCATTTCCCGCAAGGGTTGATCGCCCATTCCGTATACTAAAATATCCGCACCAGATTCTACTAAAATGGAAGGTTTTAAAGTGTCCTGCCAGTAATCGTAATGCGTTACGCGGCGCAAAGAAGCCTCAATTCCACCAATCATAATCGGAACATCCGGGTAAAGATCTTTCAGGATTTTTGAATAGACTATCGTTGGATAATCCGGACGAAAACCCGCTGCGCCACCAGGTGTATAAGAATCTGTAGAACGCAAGCGCTTGTTTGCCGTGTAGTGATTTACCATGGAATCCATGCAGCCAGCAGTTACGCCGAAGAAATATTTGGGTTTCCCAAGTTTCTTGAAATCCCGAAGATCATCTTGCCAGTTGGGCTGCGCAATGATTCCGACACGGAAACCTTCATCTTCCATTATTCGCCCAATTACGGCTGTTCCAAAAGATGGATGGTCAACGTAAGCATCCCCGGAAACGAGAATAATATCTAATTCATCCCAGCCCCGCTTTTCAATTTCTTTCTTTGTCAAGGGCATCCAATCCGTTATGGGTCTTTCGTCGATCATGGCACAAAAATACAGATAATAATTTTCCTTAAAAAATCCAAAAAATTAAGGTTTTCCAAGAATGTTCGTATCTTAAACGCTTAAATGGGAAAATTTGTTTATTCTATCGGATTGATTGGCATTGTTTTGCTCTCCTGTAACCGAGATGTTATGGGTGAAAATGCTATTTCCTCTGGGAATTCTGTTCCTTTTTTATTTCGAATGAATGCCATGTTTACGGATTCTGAACAAAATGTTTCTTTTCCGATTTGGTTCAATGATTCCATCGTTTCAAAGCATAAAATTTCGAAAATAACACGTCGATTTTATATAATTGAAAAAGGCGAAAACGAGGAAGATGGTTCCCAAGAAGCATGGATGCCAAGGGAGAAGAAAGAGTATTTTTTCGGGAAATCCGGACAACTAGAACGCCTAAACGTTATCTACTATTTCGACGACCAGAAAATTGGAAATGTTTCGTTTGTCTACCAAGGAAATAAAGACAAATACGGTTTTGTTCCGGTAACGAGAATTTCAGATCAATTGGCTGTCCAGGAAGACGACGATGAATTTAGTTTCTACCATGCCATTCACAAGAAAATAAAAGTAACGGATAAATTTTTGGCGTTTCAACAGATTCAAACGGGTGATTATTTGTTTTACATGCTGAATAGTAAATTTTGGGGTCCGCTT
>JBIKZR010000358.1:0-2732 GCA_044354635.1 Crocinitomicaceae bacterium
ATCTCCATTTTTGTAATCGGAACTAAAACACCTGCTTCTTCACGGTAGAAATCGTGGTTGGTAAGCTTAACATCCTCAAAATTGTTTCTGTTTCGCGTTAATTTTAGCTGTGCTACATAGCTTGTGTTTTCCGCTCCGGCACTGAATTTAAAGTGAATCGTTGCTTCCGATACTTTCAAATTCAACATGTTGTAATAGCGGTTGTCGCCAGTAATCAAAAAACGCTCGGTTTTTCCATAAATAGCCAAAGCCATTGCTTCTAAAATGGATGATTTTCCACTTCCTACTTTCCCGAAAATCCCGAACAATCCTGCTTCCAGTAATTTTGAAAAGTCAATTACTTGCTCGTCTAAATAGGAATATAATCCTTTGATTTTTAATTCTATAGGTATCATATTTCCGAATTTTGACTGATTACTTCCTTGAACAATTGCAGCAGTGCTTCGGGCGGTGCTTCGTTCCCGTTTTTATAGTTAAAAAATTCAACGAATAAGGCATTCATATCTCTGGAATCGTCAATTTCAAATGGGTCTATTTCCTCCGTTTCTCCTTCTTTCAGTCGGATTTTTGGAATAACATCCACGATATAATTTTGCGCTTGCGAAAGCTGTTTGCGGGCTGTTCCGTCCAAAAATGTATCTGTTTGAATGGTAACTTCCACGTAAACTTCTGGATTTTCCAACAACCAACTAACGGCATCTTCGATGGAAGCGAATTCTTTTCGTGTTAATCCGCGACCTTGTGTTAAGGGAATCGGCTCATATTTCGCGGCTTTTCCAGGTTCTAAATCGATAATTACCACCTGCTTTTTCTGATCAGCTTCGGCAAAACTATAACTCAAGGGTGAAGAACTGTAAACGATTGGACACGGAATTTTATCGATGGAATGGTAACGGTGTAAATGTCCGAGCGCAACATACTGCATCTGTTTTGGGATGTTTTCGGAAAAAATTGGTTGTGCGCCACCGACGTGTAAAATGGATTTTTCGCCTTCTGGTTCTGCTTCTGCCTCGCCTCCTTTTTTCATAAAAAATAAATGCGCTGTCAACAAATTCACTCCTATCGAATCGCAGTATTTATCGGCTAAATCCCGCCATTTTTCTTCCAATATTTCCCGAAGAGCGCTTTCTTTTTTCTCCATCCCCAAATAGGTTTTCAAACGCAATTCATTGGCGTAAGGCGTAAAAATAATGCGCAAAAGCGGTTTATTCTCTCCCATTTTAATTTCTAGAAATCCAGCTTCGGAGCGCGTCACTTCGATTCCTCCTTCGGTGGAAAAAGGTTTAATTTCTGTATCCGGAAATCCGCACAAGATAATACCGTTCATTTCTGCCAATGGATTTGGTGCTTCCACCCGCTCCGGCATATCGTGGTTTCCGGCAATTGCCACAACGGCACGTTTTCCATTATTCGTCAAGCGAAAAAGCGTTTTATAGAATAAATCCTGCGCTTCCGCTGGTGGATTAAACGTATCAAAAAGATCGCCTGCAACGATTACAACGTCCACTTTTTCTGCGTCCGCAATGTCGCAAATTTCAGCCATTACCAATTTCTGTTCTTCCAAACGGGAAAAATGATCCAGTTTTTTTCCTAGATGCCAATCTGCTGTGTGTAAAATTCTCAAGCTCATGTCGATTCATTTCGTTGTGTTTTCAAGGGTCTAATTCCTCTTTTATTTCGCTGTAAAGCTATTTTATTGCGGAAAATAGTCACAAATCCTGGTTATTGAATTTGGGCTGTATAAAACTACTATTATTTTATGTTTTTTCTAGCAATTATAGCGAACAAGTATTTTTTCTAATCTAAGAAAATGAACGTAAATTTGTCTGAGATGTACGCCCGTAAATGAAAATGAATTGCTGTATTTTTTTGTTATTTTCTTCCGCCATGTTTGCGCAAGATACGACGTGTGTATTTAATTCTTATAACAAAACTGGCGGACTTTATTTCTTCAGTACGTTTTATGAACCGGGGATACAAACGCCTTTAAATGGAACTTGCCAGTCCAATTACAATGGGAAATTGTATGAAAAACGCGTATTTAAAAACGGCCGCATGTTGCAGGAAATTTGCTACCACACAAATGGAAAATTAAGGTCGGAATTCAAATTGCAGGAATCGCCAATCGATAAAAAAATCGCCGTTTCAAAGCGATACAGTGAAAATGGAATTCTGGAGGCGCATTCGATTTATTATTACAACAAGGAAAACCGACGCTGTGAATATGCCAAAGAATTTTGGCCAAACGGAAAATTACGGTTTGAGCAACATAGTGCATGGGCTCGAAAAGCGGACTTGGATCCTTCTGAATTCCCAAACCATCCGCCGCATACTATTGACGAAGATGGCTTTACGTATTTACGCGTTGCATTTGGCGATTACTTTTCCTACTACGAAAATGGAAATCCAAAGGAATATATTCAATATAATCCTGTTTTTACCATGAATTACGATGAAATTGCCCGAAACGGCGTTTACAAATCCTACTGGGAGAATGGGCAAATTCAAAGCAAAGGATTTTACAAGGAAAGTAACAAAGATAGCACCTGGCTTTTGTACGATTACAACGGGAAATTATCGGAAGAAAATTACTACGCCGGAAATATGAAAGTCGGCACATGGAAAGGATTTCACAGCGATGGATCGAAACGCTACGTGTACGATTATTTAGTCGAAATAAACGGTTTTTTGCTGCCTAACCAAATCGAATGGAATGAAAAAGGAATCCAAAC
>JBIKZR010000071.1:0-8323 GCA_044354635.1 Crocinitomicaceae bacterium
TACCAGTCGCTGTGGTTTGTATTTATTCATCTGCTTTCTATCAATGCACTTTGGTTTTATAGCATGTTGTTTAAACGGAAAATTATCATTGGTAATATTATTGTTGCTGGTTTAACAGCTTTAGTGCCATTACTGGTGATGATTTACTTTAAAGTTGGAAATTCTAATAACATTCCCTATTCAGAATTTAATCCGGAATCCTGGCGCCCAATCATTGACGACACCATTATTTATGTGTATTTACTCGCAGCCTTTGCGTTTATCCAAAATTTTGCACGTGAAATAGTAAAAGATGCGCAAGATGTGGATGGCGATAAATTGATTTATGTAAAATCACTTCCAATGGCAATTGGAGAAAAGAAATCCTTGGTCCTAGTTGGAATTTTACTTTTTCTTCTTCCGGTTTTCTATACTGGAACAGCAATTTATAATTTGAACGTAGAATTTTTGAGTAAAACAGTACCGTTTTTGTGTGCGTCTCTAATAAACCTATTTGTTGTAGTATGGATCTTTGCTTCTAAAAAAAGTTCCTTGAAACTTCTAAACAACCTTATTAAAATCGCAATGCTTGTCGGTGTTTTAGGAACCTATTACTTGGCATATTTCCATTTATGAAATTAATTTTAGGATCAAAATCACCGCGAAGAAAAGAACTGCTAGCTGGTTTAGGCTTCGATTTTGAAGTGCGAACGAAAGAAACTGACGAATCTTTTCCAGCAGAAATGCAGCCAAGTGATGTGGCACTATACATTGCTTCAAAAAAAGCGGCGGAATTGGTTTCCGAACTTACGGAAACGGAACTGCTCATTTGCGCAGATACAGTTGTAATTATCGATTCTATTATTCTGGGAAAACCAGAAAGTCGCGAAGAAGCAATTGGTATGTTACGCGCATTGTCCGGTAAAACGCACACTGTAATCACCGGAGTTGTGCTTGTTTCGCTTAAAAAAGAAGTGCGGCTTTCGGTTGCAACATCGGTTGTTTTCAATTCGCTTGGATTGGAAGAAATTGAAAATTATATTGATACGTATCGACCATTCGATAAAGCGGGATCGTATGGCATTCAAGAATGGATTGGATATGCAGCAATTGAACGAATCGAAGGCTCGTACACAAATGTCGTTGGATTACCTACGCACGAAGTTTATCGAGCGCTGAAGCAATTTTAATAAGGTCGAAATTCAGAAAATACACTTTCTCACCAAACTCAAATCTATTTCAATTTTAGGTGCAAAAAAAAGGCCAACTTTTCAGTCGACCTTTTAAATTTCTATTTTGAATTACCTTACTTTAAACGTTACACGTCTATTTTTTGCCATTTTAAGATCGTCGTCATCCGATTCGTATGCTTCTTCATTTGGACTTTCACTACCTTGTCCGGATGGAATTAACCTGTCTTCTGTAATTCCATTCTCCGTCAGATATACAATAATTGCATTTACACGTTTTGAATCCATCTTTGCGTATGCTGGTTTTTCTTCTCCAACTTTATCTTCCTGCGCATCGCTGTGCCCTTGGATTTCTAACTTCAGCGCAGGGTTTGCCTTCATTTTAGAAACAATTAAATCCAACGATTCTTTTCCTACTGGCGTTAAATTATCTTTACCGAATGCAAAGAACAATTGTTGTGCTTCGATCATTTGGTTCACCGTCATTTTATCGTTCAAATTGATTGCTTTCTGATAAATCGTAGCAGAATACTCGTTTCTTTCCTCCGCAATCAAGCAATCACAAAACTGATCTTCTTCTAAAAGCATAACGGAAACCTCATCGATATAATAATACGCAGCTATAATTTGCGTCTTTTTCATATCCTTTGGTTTAAGATTATTTTCATATCTCGTTTTGTCGTCCTTCATGAAATTTCCAATCGTTATAAATTTTTCTCCACCTTCAGCAGTGAACGTTCCACAAATTTGTTCCCAAGAATAGGTTTTGTTGAACGTTTTAGAATCATTTTCCGGGTGTAAAATACTTGCCTCTGCAATGATTGGCGTTTTATCTTCCGTACTTGGATCTTTTTTGGTGAAGCTAATGCCAATATTATTGGATGCATATTTCGAAGCTTCTGCAAGAGAAACATTGAATTTCACACAGTAACGCATTCCTTTTTTCAATGGTGCGTCCAATTTTCCAAGAATATACGAACGTGGAACTTTAGCTCCGAAAGAATACGCTACAATTCCAGCATAATTTGACCCGTCTTTCGCATCTTCTTTTCCATAGACATTATCTGGCACATTTGCTGGTGGAATTTCACTTCCTTTTGCTTTAACAGGTGCAAATAAATCTGCTGGAACACCCGTTGGAGAAGTCCATCCTGTTGCAATACCAATGCTTTTCAATCCTTTTATTTTTCCATCAATAGCTTCAAAACTCCCGTTGGAAACAAGGTTTTCTGTATATTGTCCATATGCAGAAATGGTTGACAACCCGACCAAAAGGATTGCACTGATTTTTCTAAAATTATTCATGGTGTAGCTCATAGTTTTTAACGGTTTTAATAAATGTTTTAACCTTCTCAGGATCAATATCGGGATAAACTCCGTGACCCAAATTTACAATATGTCTTTTACTTGCAAACGAATCTAACATTTTTCTTGTTAAATTTTCAACTTCTTTATGTGAAGAATACAACGCACAAGGATCTAAATTACCCTGTAACGTGCGAGAATCTCCAATTTCCTTGCGAATAGCAACGCTATCCATGTTCCAATCCAAACCAACTGTTGCGCAATTTAATTTTGCAATTGCAGGAATGGAAAGAATTGCGCCTTTCGAAAAGATTGTTAACGGAACCTCCGTAATGGCATTTGCAATTTTATCCACGTATTTCAATCCAAATTCAGCATATTGTTCTGTTCCCAAAATTCCAGCCCAAGAATCAAACAGTTGAAGCATGTGCGCTCCTGCTTTTACTTGTGCTTTCAAATACTGAATTGTCACATCTGTGATCCGATTTAGCAACTCGTGTGCCAAAGTTGGATTGGTGTACAATAATTTTCTAGATTCCGAGAACGTTTTTGAACCGTGTCCTTCCACCATGTAGCAAAAAATTGTCCACGGAGCGCCTGCAAAGCCAATCAGTGGAACTCTGCCATCCAATTCCTTGTTTGCAAGTTTAATTGCTTCTAGAACATATCCCAGGCGATCCTCGATGTCAAAATTCGTTTCTGCAAATCGCAAACCTTCTTCGCTACGGATTGTTTTTTCAAACCAAGGCCCTTTTGCTTCCAGCATTTGGTATTCCAAACCCATTGCTTCCGGAACTACTAAAATATCCGAAAAAATAATTGCAGCATCTACGCCAAGCAAATCAACTGGTTGAACAGTAACTTCTGCTGAAAATTGCGGTGTTTCAACTAATTCTTTAAACCCAGATAATTTTGCGCGAACTGCTCTGTATTCGGGTAATATTCTACCTGCTTGACGCATTAACCAAACGGGATATCTTTCGATTGACTCCCCGCGCGCGGCTCTTAAAATAAGATCATTTTTTAATTCCATTGCCTACAAAGATAATCATTCCTTTTATTTTGAATCGTTCCAATACATAACTACCATATTATTGGTTTTTTTCCATGTTCCAAAAGATAGCTATTCGCTTGACTAAAATGCTTGGAACCAAAGAATCCGCGGTATGCTGACAATGGCGAAGGATGAACCGTTTTAAGAATCAAATTTTGCTGTGCATCCAATTTTTCTGCTTTCGTTTGGGCTTTTGATCCCCAAAGTAAATAAACGATTTCCGTTTGCTCTTGGTTGATCACTGAAAGCACCGCATCAGTGAAGCGTTCCCAGCCTTTGCCTGCATGGCTATCCGCCTTTCCCTCTTCTACTGTTAATACTGTATTTAACAACAAAATACCTTGCTCCGCCCAACGCCGCAGATTGCCATTTCCGTGAATTGGTTTTCCTGTATCGCTTTCTAATTCTTTGAAAATATTTGTCAGACTTTTAGGAAATGGAAAAACCGTTTCTTCCACCGAAAAACATAATCCATGCGCAAATCCTTTGGTTGGATAAGGATCTTGGCCGAGAATTACGACTTTTACGCTGGCAAATGGACAAAGATTTAAAGCTTGAAATATTTCTGATTTTTTCGGAAAAATGCGGTCGCCCGTTGCAACGTATTGTTGTTCAACGTATACCATTAAATCCATGAAATAGGATGTAGACAATTCATCCTTCAATGCTTCTTTCCAGGATTTCTCCAATTCAATTTCCATTTCTCTGAAATTTACATTCAAAATTAGCACATTAGAAGCAATTGCAAATAGAACATTTCATTTATCTTTGCTGCTATGATGAAGAAACTAATTTTCTGCTTGGCGTTGGCACTTTTATATTCTTGCGGTGATGCTAAACCAAAAGAAACCGAAACACAAGAAATTAAGGAAGATACCTCCAAACAAACGGTGGAAGAAATGGCTAAAAGACACATTGAAGGTAAACTTTCGATTCCAGCAACGGAAAAATACACCTACAGAATTTACAAGGAGCATTTGGATGACGATGGAAAAATCGATGCAATTATTACCGTAAATAGGATGGAATTCGCCATGGACGAAGCATCTAAGTCTAAAAACACAGCGAAATTAGCCGAAATCGGCTTTATGGGGAATTTTAACTATATATTTTTGTTCGATGGTGGACTAAACATGATCTCTCCGCAAATTGCAATTCCTTCGAGTCCTATGGCGGAATTAGTTGTTTCCTTCGAGAATATTCAATCGGAAAAATTTAAAGATATTTTAGTTGATTTCCGAATAAAAAACGCGTCGTACAAAGATTACTATGTGATCTCAAACCATATTCCAAGAAGGGTTTTTCAATGGAAAAATTTTGATGGTCTAACAAGTAACACATCGGAAGCTTATTATTTTGAGTACGGAGATGGTACGATGACAGAAATGAAGGATATACTTGTGAAGAAAGCAATTCTAAAACAACCTACAAAAGAAGTCGACGTATCTACTTATGAACCGGAACTCACTAAAACGGATGAACTTGTTTTTCGCTTTTTTTACCACCCAAAAGAAGGTAAATATATGACAATGAAGAAATAAAACAACAAGACGAAGTCAAAATGAATTCGCCTTGTTTAATATTTGATTAACTTCTATTCGTTTAAAACGATCCTCTCAAAGTAACATTAAAGTTTCTTCCAGGAGCGGAAATATTAGAGGCAAACACACGGTAGTTCTGATCCAAAATATTTTCACAAGCAACTTGCAACGACAGGTATTTATTGAATTGGTAAGACAATCGCGCATTTACCGAAAACCAAGATGGCATTCCGTCCGGTAAAGCGAATGCCTGGTTATCTTCTCCCGAAGGACTATAATCAGCAATTCGTTTTCGAGCGCTATAGTGCACAAATACATCTGCGCGGAACTTTTTATCCATGATTTGAATCCCAAATTTCCCAAATGCCGGTGGAATATGATCCAATGGAATCGCTATTGAATCGGTGACAATTCTTGCTTGAGTGTAATTATAAGTGCTATACACGACAATATTGTTGTTAATTCTACCATTCAACGCTAATTCCAAGCCATATAAATAGGCGTTATTTGAATTTGTCATTGCGACAACTTTACTCATTGTTCCCGCATACAAAAGGGAATCCTGTCCTTCAAACGTAAAGTTTTGAACCGTCAATGCGTTGCGATACAAGGTGTAAAAACCAGTTACGTGAGCAGTTAAACCATTATCAAATTGATTGGATATTCCAAACTCAGCGTTGTAGGTGTACTCTGGTTTTACGTTTGGATTTGGGACAAAAACTGTTCCCGCAACAGATTCAAACACTTTGCTTAGATCGTCCACATTTGGCGCTCTGAAACCAGTTGAAAATCCTGTTGTAACCCGACATTCGTCCGTCGGCATATAGATTAATCCAATCGAACCATTCAAAGAATTGTTGTTTTGCTTTGCTTCTTTAAAGGGGAAATTAAAAAATGTTGTATCTGTAAATTTTGCATTCAGTCCAACATTTGAAAAGCGCAAGCCATCGTTTAAAATAAATTTTTCGCTCAATTCAATGGTATGCGTCGCATAAACCGCAATGGAATTCATCGATGCGCCGCCTGAAGCATAGCGCGTATCCAAAGGAGATTCAAGACCAGTTGAAATATCTTTTACAAAAGCCGTAGATTGAACATTATTGTACCAACCTTCTATTCCATAACGAATTTCGTGTCTTCCTACAAATTTTGCAAAATCCAGATTTGCAGTGAAAATATCCAAGTTTTCAATACGGTTATTTTGCTCCACTTGCTGGTATCTTCGGTCAATTCTACTCTCCTCAATTTGCTGGTATCCAACTATTAATCGGGCTTCTTCATACAATAAAGTATTTTTTGAAATGTCTAAAGTGTAAGAAGCTAACAATCGATTTTGAGGACCATAATACCATTCGCCAAACTTTGGTTTCCCAGCAGATAGTTGCGTCAAGCGATCATAGCGATCAATATTTGTAGAACTGGAATACTGCAGATTTACCGTATGCTTTACCTTTTCATTTTGTTGGTACAGGAATTTCTGCAACACATCATATTGCGCGTAACCTGAACCAATTTGTAAATTCGTATCGGCGTTAACAACCATAGAATCTTTCCCGTTAAATTGTTGCACATACCAAGGTCGCGATCCAAAATTCCCAACGGAAGGATTCCGATTGGTGCCTTGGCGTAAATCCCCAAAATTGGAATACGTGAAAGAAGTTAACGAACCGAATTTTTTTCTACCGACAGAAACATCTGCATGCGCAGCATAGCCGGAAACAACCGACATGTAACGCGTATAAGCATTTGCTTTCACCTTTGTTTTACCATTTGTGGATAGAATTGGATTTTTTGTGGAGAATGACATTACACCGCCCAAAGCATCTGAACCATACACAACTGATCCGGGACCGTAAACGATTTCTACACGATCCATTATTGCATTGTCCAAGGAAATAACATTTTGTAGATGTCCGCCGCGGTAAATTGCATTATTCATTCGGATGCCATCCACTACAATCAATATTTTATTTGCCTCAAACCCACGAATTATTGGGGATCCGCCACCTAATTGCGACTTTTGAACCATAATATTCCCTGCGTTTGCTAGCACATCCGCAGTAGATGATTGATTCAGATTTTGTATTTCTGCAGCTCGAATGACTTGTATTTTTTGTACTACATCTTTTTTCTTTTCTTCGAATCTGCTAGCAGAAACAACAACCTCATCCATTTCGTTGTATTTCTCCTTTAGCTTAACGGTGTATTTATTAATTTTTAATTTGGAAAGTGTTGTATAATACAAATCGTAACCGTTTTTTCTGAAGTATATCTCTTGGGTTTCTGAAACATCTTTAACCGTAATTATACCCTCTTCGCCTGTTATTGCAAAAGGATATCCTTCATTCCATTTAACAACTTCAACACCCTGAATGGGCTGAAGTGTCTGCTCATTTATGATGGTGATAATTTGCGCCTGTGCCATAAAAACAGTACACAAGCAAACTAAAAGTATGCTTATTTTTTTCATTTGAAATAAATTATTAAAACCGAATTATTTGCTGGATTCAAAATCCAGCCCTAAATAATCTCTATGCGTTTTCTGGTGGTGGAGATTCGATTTCACTAGTGGTGGGAAGAATAGATTCTTCGAAGTGAAAAGCAGGTTTTGGTATTGCTGTTGTATCGAAGTTAGGGATTTTAAGTTCAAAAAAGGCAATGCTCAATGGAAAACGCAGCGTTTTCAACCAATTAGATAGTGGTGTTGGATCGCGATCGTCCCCCAAATTTATGGAAACTGTTTGTTCCAATTTTTTAAAAAGCAACGTTTCCTGTGTGTCTGAAATACACTCCATGTAGGTTTTTCCTTCAGCAGTTTCATGGCTACGCACTACATCAAAAAGATTTCCTTGGTATTTGAATTCATTTTTCTTCAACCAAATCAATTCCTCCAATTGGTTTTTATCGAATTCAAAAATAACAAGCTTATTTTTTGGTACTCCTTGCTTTAAAACGAGCTTAATTTCTTTTTTTAGGTGGTAATGCGAAAATTCAAAATAGGCAACAAAACCAATGATTTGCCACGCTACCAAAAAGAATAAACTATAAGAAACTAGTTTTCGCACAAACAAAAGTATACATTTGATTCACAAAAAAATTAGAATGCATTATTTTTTTTGAATAGAAGATACACGTCAAATGAAAGGAATAATAACTTCAGCAAAAACATTTCGCTATTTCACCCACGGAGATCCTTTAAAAGCGAAGCATATCGTATATGTTTTGCATGGTTACGGCCAACTTGCAGAATTTTT
>JBIKZR010000359.1:0-2729 GCA_044354635.1 Crocinitomicaceae bacterium
TGTCGAAGAAACTGGTGTAACCTCTACACGAATTGGATCGCGTAGTATTGTTCCTGCCAATTTCAGAATCTCTGGCGCCATTGTAGCCGAGAAAAATAAATTTTGTCGCTTTTCAGGCAAAGCGCGAATAAGTTTGTTGACATCGTGGATGAATCCCATATCCAACATGCGATCCGCTTCATCTAAAACGAAGATTTCCACGTCGCGGATAGAAATAAATCCTTGTGTCATTAAATCCAATAGCCTTCCTGGTGTTGCTACTAATATATCTACACCATTTTTTAAAACGCCCGTTTGCTTATTTTGATTTACGCCGCCAAAAATCACGGTACTTGTTAATCCTGCATAACGTCCGTAAGCTTTTAAACTTTCATCGATTTGAATTGCTAATTCACGCGTTGGTGTAACAATCAAAGCTCTAATCTTCTTTTTTCCGGTGTATTCTTTATTTTGACTTAAAAGTTGAAGTATCGGAATGGAAAAAGCAGCGGTTTTACCCGTTCCCGTTTGTGCACAACCCATCAGGTCGTTGCCATCTAAAACCAACGGTATAGCTTGTTCTTGTATAGGCGTAGGAGTTGTGTAACCTTCTTCTTGAATTGCTCTAAGAATTGGTTCAATAATGTTTAATTCACTAAATTGCATGTATAAATTGTTGTCAGAAAATATTTTGAATGACAAAAGGAAATTCTGTATTTGCCGCAAAGGTAGGCTTTTTAATTGGTTAATTGTATTATGTCATGATTTAGCTGCGCTGCTATCTTCGATGGTGAACGATTTGATTCTATGAATTTGAGGATTCAACAATTTAAAGCTGTAGCGAGCAAAGACGGTGAATATTTAATTTGTTTAACAAATAAATGAATAAATGAATTCATTTACTACTCCTATAATCATTGACTTGTAGAAGGTGAACGCAATCTTAAACAAGCAACTTCCTATCGCAAATTAGCTCCACATGAATAAAATGAATTGCTTATTAAT
This sequence comes from Crocinitomicaceae bacterium, assembly GCA_044354635.1. Taxonomy (GTDB): domain Bacteria; phylum Bacteroidota; class Bacteroidia; order Flavobacteriales_D; family Crocinitomicaceae; genus M0103. The sequence continues at coordinate 985 of JBIKZR010000359.1, forward strand.
TTTACACAATAAACAAATTGTCTATCCATCTTTTATCATTTCAAAAAAAAGGCGATGATTTCTCACCGCCTTTAATCTCTTATTTTAATTGAATTATTCCATCAATTTCGCTGTCTTTTTTTGACCATTTACCACAATCGTCAAGAAGTAAATTCCTGCTTGAACATTCAGTGGACTCATTAAAGTTTTATTGTTGACGTTCATTTCTACAATTATTATTCCACTCAATTCAACCAATACTGCAGAACCATAACATGCAGCTAGACCTGAAATATTATTGGGACAAATGAGTTTGAGCTTATCATTACTTTAAAAGCACTATTTAAATAGTAAGTTGTTTTTCATAATTTAACTTTTTAAATTCCCTTAAGTACAGAATAAAAACAGTATAGTTTCATTCCGCTGCAAATTTAGTTGATAATTCTTTTCAGACCAATTCTTTTGCGCTCCGCATCTACTTCCAGAATCTGAACATCTACATGCTCATGTAGCGCAATAAACTGGGATGGATCCTCCACGAAGCTATCCGATAAATTGGATTTATGGATCAATCCGTTTTCCTTAATTCCAATATTCACAAACGCACCAAAAGCAGTAACGTTTGTAACGATTCCGGTCAAACTCATTCCAACGCGCAAATCTTCAATGGATCGAATAGAAGCGTCAAATTCCAATACTTTTGCTTTTTTTCGAGGATCTAGACCTGGTTTTTTCAGTTCTTTGATACTATCTTCAAATGTAAACGTGTCAATTTCGGGGAAGTCCGTTTTTTTGATTTCTTTTAAAAGCGATTCGTTCCCAATCATTTCTTTCAAATCGACTTTCATTTTTTTAGCCATGGACTGAATAAGCTTATAACTTTCCGGATGCACGGCGGAATTATCAAGTGGATTTTCAGAATTTCTTACTCTTAAGAATCCAGCCGCTTGTTCGTAGGCTTTCTCTCCTAGCCGCTTTACTTTTTTCAGTTCTTCTCGCGAGTGAAAAGCACCATGTTCTTTGCGGTATTCCACAATATTTTCTGCCAACGTTGGACCTAAGCCGGAAACGTAACTCAATAGATAAGAAGAAGCTGTGTTCAAATCTACGCCAACGGTATTTACACAGGAAATAATCACATCGTCTAAGGTTTCCTTCAACATAGTTTGATTTACCTCGTGCTGGTATTGTCCAACACCAACAGATTTCGGATCAATTTTCACCAACTCTGCTAACGGATCCATTAACCTTCGACCGATGGAAACCGATCCACGAACCGTAACATCATAATCCGGGAATTCTTTTCGAGCAATTGCGCTAGCAGAATAAATGGATGCACCGTCTTCACGCACAACATACACATCCAAATCACGGTCAAAACGAATACTTTTAATAAAACTTTCCGTTTCTCTTCCCGCTGTTCCGTCGCCAATTGCAATTACCTCTATTTTATATGCCTGCACCAACTGACTAATTTTTGCTTGTGCTTGTGCCATCTCTTTTTGCGGTGGATGCGGATAAATTGTCGCATTTGTCAAAAGATTTCCGGATTCATCCAAACAAACGACTTTACATCCTGTTCTAAAACCCGGATCCAATGCCAAAACACGTTTCGAACCAACTGGAGGAGCCAATAACAATTGCCTTAAATTAGTAGAAAATACTTTTATTGCTTCTTTGTCCGCTTTTTCTTTTGTTTCATTTACCACTTCATTTTCCATGGAAGGACAAATCAATCGTTTATAGGCTTCTTTGCACGCTTCGGC
>JBIKZR010000360.1:0-2724 GCA_044354635.1 Crocinitomicaceae bacterium
TAAAGTAATTCTAATTGGTAATTTAGGGAAAGATCCAGAAGTTCGTCACCTAGAAAATGGTGGCGTAGTTGCAAATTTCTCACTTGCTACATCAGAAGTTTACACCGACAAAACATCTGGTGAGAAGCGAGAAACGACTGATTGGCACGACATTATAGTATGGAAAGGTTTAGCTGAGGTAGCTGAGAAATATTTAAAAAAAGGATACAAAGTATTCGTCGAAGGGAAATTAAAGAAAAGATCTTGGCAAGATAAAGATGGAAATACACGCTATGCCACAGAAATTATTGCCGATGAACTAACAATTTTGTCTCGTCCTGAAGGAAGTGAAAAATCTTCAGAAATAAAACCGCCATATTCGCAATCAGGAACACCTGAATCGCCATCAAAAATGGATGGGTTTTCAACTAACGACGAAGGAATACTTCCATTTTAAAAGCCTATGAATTCCCTAGAACCATCCAGTATCGCGCCTCTTTCGGAGGCGATTTATGCAGGAATAAGTTTTTCAAATACCATTATAAGTTTTATCGTTTTGCTGCTGCTTTTGTGTCTTTCCGCATTGGCTTCCGGTTCAGAATCTGCATTTTTCTCTCTTGGACCGAATGAAAAAGAGACGCTAAAGCACGAAGATGGAAAAGCAGCAAAAACAGTTTTGAAACTTTTAGAAAATCCAAAAGAACTTTTGGCGACACTGCTCATCAGTAATAATTTTGTAAATGTTGGTATCGTAATTTTGTCCAGCTATATTCTTGAAGACTTCAAACACATACTTCCTGAAAACCAAACCCTTCGGTTTGTAATCGAAGTAATCGGTATTACATTTATGTTATTGTTGATTGGTGAAGTGATTCCAAAAATCTATTCTACTAAAAATTCTTTGCCCATTGCTAGAGCGATGGCTTTACCAATCATGACGCTAAAAGCAGTTCCACCGCTTTCATGGCTAAAGGAATTATTACTTTTGGGCAGCCGAATCATCAATAACAAAACAAGGCGAAAAGGAATTAAAATTACGACTGATGAATTGGAGCAAGCGCTTGCCCTGACAAAAGAAGAGAACACCTCCGACGAAGAACAGAAAATTTTGGAAGGAATTGTAAAATTCGGAAATACAGAAGCCTGCCAGATTATGAAATCGCGCATGGATGTTACCGGAATTGAAGAAGCAGCAACTGCAGAAGCCGTTTTACAAGTAATTCTCGATTCTGGCTATTCACGGATTCCGATTTACAAGGAATCTTTCGACAATGTTATCGGAATACTTTACATTAAGGATCTTTTACCGCATTTAAACGAGTCAATAGAATTTAATTGGAATAGTTTAATCCGTAAGCCGCTTTTTATTCCTGAAAATAAAAAAATCGATGACCTTTTAAAAGAATTCCAGACGAAAAAAATGCACATGGCTATTGTGGTAGACGAATACGGTGGCGCAAGTGGCTTAATAACCTTGGAAGATATTTTAGAAGAAATTGTTGGGGATATTGCAGATGAATTCGACGATGAGGAAATTGTTTACACAAAAATAGACGATCAAACCTACTTATTTGAAGGCCGAACTGCATTGGTTGATTTCTACAAAGTTTTGGAAATTGACGGTAAAGAGTTTGATCAACAAAAGAGGGATTCAGATACCTTAGGAGGATTTATTGTGGAACAAGCAGGTAGAATATTAAAAAATAATGAATTTATCGTTTTCGAAACCTTTAAATTAATCGTTGAATCATCCGATAAAAGAAGGATAAAAATGGTGAAAATCGTTCTTCCGAATTTAACTCCAGAAATGTGAAAAATTATACCATTTTTTTAGCGCTCTTTCTTTTTTCCTGCAGCTCGGAGCTGACTATTCCGAAACCTCCAACCTATTTGCGAATGGACCTTCCAGAACATTCTTATGCAAAATACAAAAGCGCTTGCGGGTACGAATTTGATGCTTCCAGTATTTTTAAGGTTAAAGATGTTTACGATTCTGCTGGAATAACTTGCCATAAAGACATCGAACTCGGCACATTGAATGGCGTAATTCACTTTTCATATATTGAAATGAAAGAACCGCTTGCAACGTATGTTAATTTTGCAAACGATAAAGTGGATGAGCATAAATTAAAAGCAACCGCAATTGACGACCAATTAATTTTGCACCCTGAAAATAAAGTGTTTGGTACTTTCTTTGAATTGCAAGGCGATGTAGCCTCTCCATTTCAATTTTATTTAACCGATTCAACTTCAAAATTCATCAGTGGTGTTGTTTACTTTAATGTTCGCCCAAATTACGATTCACTTAAACCAAGCTTAGACTATTTGAAAGTGGATTTGCTTAAAATGGTGAATTCCTTCAAATGGTAATTGGATGAATTCGGTAATTTTTAGTCTTGGAAGTAACCAAGGTAACAAATCAAATTATCTTGAAAAAGCACTGAAGGAAATTGAACAACGTATCGGGAAAATCTCCAAAAGATCCTTTATTTACGAAACAGAACCAGTTGGTTTTGAGTCAAATGATAGATTTTTAAATGCCTGTATAGAAGTTAAAACGAATCTAAACCCAAACGAAATACTTGCTATTACGCAGCAAATTGAAATCGAAAATGGAAGATCGGTAAAATCCCTTTCAGCTTATGCTTCTAGAACTCTCGATATCGATATTATTTTTTTCAACTCGCTTGTTGTAAAATCTGAAACTATTCAAATTCCGCACCCAAGATATTCCGAAAGGTTATT
>JBIKZR010000361.1:0-2718 GCA_044354635.1 Crocinitomicaceae bacterium
GAAAGAAAATTCCTACATCGATGAACGTATGGATCCGCTTTTAGCAACGGATGCTGCATGTCGCTATTTGAAGCAATTGTATGGAATTTATGGCGATTGGAATTTAGCATTGGCGGCATACAACGCGGGACCTGGGAATGTGAATAAAGCAATCCGACGTTCTGGAAATAAAACAACGTATTGGGAAGTACGACCTTTTTTACCTTCTGAAACGCAAGGGTATGTTCCTAATTTTATTGCAGCAGCATATTTACTAACATACCACGCAGAACACAACATTATTCCAATGGATGTGAAAGTACATTATGCGCAATTGGATACAATGTGTCTGTCCGCAGGTGTACACATGAATACGATTTCTAAATTGGTAGACTGGAACATTGAAGATATTAAAGCATTGAATCCAATCTATAAAACAACGTTTATTCCTAAAAGCGGACCTGGACAATGTGTTTCTGGTCCTCTCGAAAAAATCGGCTTGCTGGTAAGTTTGGAGGACAGTTTGCATGCGCTGGAACGACAGATCTATTTCCCACAGCCAGTTCCAGTAGTTAAACCAATTGTACCGGAAATAATAATAGATAAATCTGAAGATTCCCTCGGTGTTAATCCAATTGAAGCGCTTGAATCCTTTATTTACCATAAAGTTAAATCTGGTGAAACGATGGGAACGATCAGTACAAAGTATGGAATTTCCGTCGAACAAATTATGGAGTGGAATGCTTTACGAACTACCAATATCTACATTGGACAACGTTTAAAATTGAAAAATGGGCCCGGCGCAACAACCGTTACACCAGCACCAGTTGTTCCAAGAGCGCAGCCAGTAAAAAAGTACTACAACGTAAGAGCCGGAGAAACATTCTCCAAAATCGCACAACGGCATGGATTAACCCAAGCGCAATTATCCAAATTAAATCCTGGGGTGAATATTAATATTTTAACAGTTGGTCAGCGTTTGCGCATCAAATAAACTTTGCCGGATTAGTGTAGTAGCTATTTTCACAAAAAGTAACCATAAACAGCAAATATGAAAAGGTATATCATTCCATTTATTGCATTTGTTTTTCTAATTAACAGTTCGTGTGAAATAAATACAAAGCGATTCTCCTCTACCGGACTTACTGTAACTGGAAATATTGGAGAAATTCTCGTCGTTTGTGACAAGGCCATTTGGGAATCAGAAATTAAAAATCATTTGGACACGAATTTAACGCAATGGATAATGCCTTATTTTCCGGACGTTGCAACGTTTGAATTGGTGCATAAAACGCCATCCCATTTTGACCAAGGCGTAAAAAGATTTAGAAACACGCTTTTCATTACGATAGATCCAAAACATACCAAGAAAAGAGCAGATATTCAAAAACGAATGAATGTTTGGGCGCACGATCAAATGGTGATTGATATTATTGGTAAAGATTTTAACCAAGTGCTGGAAGGCTGTAAATACGGTTTGAAATCGGTGCATGCCGAATACGATTACATGGAGTGGAAACGGATTCTAAAGAATTTCAAAACGAATAAATCCACCAATATTCAAGAAAAGATTGCGGCAAACTTCGGAATTACGGTAGCGCTTCCAGAAGGCGCAAGAATCGTTACGAAACGAACTAATTTTTACCGGGTAGAATTTCCGAGTGGTTCAAGACCAATTGAATTTGTAGGCTCGGGAACACAAGATGTAGGAACCATATTTTCCGGGATTCTTATTTACCAATATGATTTTAAAGATTCCTCCCAGTTTCTATTGGAAAATTTGCTGATGGCAAGAGATACGATGCTGAAATACAATGTTCCACACGAAATTGAAGGAATGTATATGGGAACGCAGTATACGAAACTTGTCTATCCCGAAGGAAACGAAATGACAAACGAAAAAGGCACAATTTCCGGTTACGAAATGCGCGGCATGTTTGTATTTACTGGAAAACCAATTCATGCTACCGGTGGTGCTTTTTGGGCATACCATTTTGTCAATAAAAAAACGAAAAAATTAGTTTGCGTGAGCGGGTATGTCGATGCGCCTTCCACAACAAGCTGGACGCATCCCTTACGCGAAATTCAAGCGATTTTGAAAAGCGTAGAATTTCCAAAATGACGGTAAAGATTTCTGCGGTTGTTATTACGTTTAATGAGGAAAAAAATATTGAACGTTGCCTCCTCTCTCTGCAAGGTGTGGTAGATGAAATCGTTGTGGTGGATTCTTTTTCAAATGATAAAACCGAAGAAATCTGTAAAAAATTTACTGTTCGGTTTATTCAAAATGCTTTTGAAGGACATATCCAACAAAAGAATTACGCGATTGCAGCAGCGGAAAACGAATGGATTTTATCCTTGGATGCAGATGAGGCATTGACCGATACATTAAAAAATAGCATTCTTACCGCAAAAGAAAATCCACAATTCAAAGCATATAAGTTCAATCGATCTACCAATTATTGTGGACATTGGGTGAAATATTGCGGTTGGTATCCAGATACGAAAACGAGAATGGTAGATAGAAATTTTGCGAAATGGCAAGGTTCAAATCCGCACGATCGACTCGATTTGATTGGTTCTGGGGAGATTGGTTTTTTAAAAGGAGATTTGTTGCATTTTTCCTATTATACTGAGCAAGATCACCTAAAACAAATAGAATTTTTTGGTAACATTGCAGCGAGAGAGCTTTTTTCAAAAGGAGAAAAGTCCGGTCAGTTGAAAATTGTAGTTAAAGTT